>CANQCX010000006.1 GCA_947591115.1 uncultured Lachnospiraceae bacterium
TGCATCCGCTCTCAGCATGACGGAGTGGGCGATGCGGATACGCTCTGGCATACGACGGAGCCGACTTTGGAGGAAATAAAAAAAGCCATCGATGATTTTGATTTCGACGGCTATGAAGAATTTGTCTACTGCGGCTACGGAGAGCCGACCTGCGCGCTTGAGAACCTGATCGCCAGCGCCAGATATTTAAAGAGCAAAACAGACATTAAAATCCGGCTGAATACCAACGGTCTTGGCAATCTCTATCACAAGCGCGATATCATTCCGGAGCTTGCCGAGGTCATCGATCGTGTTTCCATCAGCCTGAATGCGCCGGATGAGGAGGAGTACAACAAGGTTACGCGGCCTTCCTTCCCGAACGCTTATCCGGCAATGCTGGATTTTGCGGAGGAATGCAGCCGCACCATTTCGCATACGCAGTTTTCCGTTGTTGACGTCCTTTCCAAAGAGGATATTGAAAAATGCCGGAAAATCGCTGACAGCCGCGGCGTATACTTAAAAGTCCGCAAATTTGAATAAAGAACCCTATAAGGGTTCTAAACGGCAAATCGGCACAATAATTGCTCCAGCTCTTCAGACTGCGCATCTTTTAAAATCCTGACCTCCAGCGGTCTGGTCAAGTCCAGACTAAAAATCCCCAGCAGGGATTTCGCGTCTACCTCGCGCCTGCCGGAGATCAGGTCCACTTCTGTATTGCATTTCTCTATATGCGTTACAAAATCTTTTACTTTTTCTACAGAGTCCAATCGAATATACATGATCTCATCCTTTCTTTCATACTTTAGACACATAATCAATGTATTCCCGACGCTCCAAAAAATGACAACTATTTAGCGCGGTGGCGGTACGAGCGTACCTCCGCACAGAATATTCCCGTCTTCATAAAATACGGCGGCCTGTCCCGGCGTAATGGCGCGCTGCGCCTCCAAAAACTGGCATTCCAGCCTGCCGTCCGGCAACGGACGTATCCGGCAGGGCGCGCCTTTATGGGAATAGCGCAGCTTTCCGAACGCTTCCTTTTCTCCGGTCAGTCCTTCGATCGCCATATAATTGATATGTTCCGCATAGCAGATATGGGAAAACAGGTTTTCCGATCTGCAGATCACGACCTCGTTGGTTTCGGGCCGGAGCTCCTTTACAAAAAGCGGCGTTTCCGCCGTAAGTCCCAGTCCCTTCCGCTGCCCGACCGTATAATGTATGATCCCTTTGTGCGTCCCTAAAATCTTTCCGGTTTCATCAACAAAATTGCCGGGTTCGCTTGTTTTTCCGGTTTCCCGCTCAATAAAACCGGCATAATCATGATCCGGTACAAAGCAGATGTCCTGACTGTCCGGTTTTTGCGCAACTACAAGTCCGGCAGCTTTGGCGATCGCCCGTACCTGCTCCTTCTCATACTCTCCCACCGGCATCAACGTATGGGAAAGCTGCTCCTGCGTCAGATTGTAGAGCGCATACGTCTGATCTTTTGCCGCCGTAACCGAATTGCATATGGTCAGCCTTCCGTTAAAAAGCCTCCGGATGCGTGCATAATGTCCGGTTGCAATATAATCCGCGCCGATCTCCATTGCCCGATGCAGCATCGCCTCCCATTTTACATAACGGTTGCAGACAATACAAGGATTCGGCGTATACCCTCTTTCGTATTCCGAAACAAAATAGTCGATGACCTCTTTTTGAAAAATATCCCGAAAATTCATTACATAGTACGGAATATTTAATATTTCCGCCACTCTGCGGGCGTCGTCTACCGCCGTCAGACCGCAGCAGCCGCCCTCCTCCGACTTCAGGAATACGTCCTTGTCCTGCCAGATCTGCATCGTTACTCCGATCACATCATATCCCTGTTCTTTTAAAAGATATGCGGCAACCGAGGAATCCACGCCGCCGGACATTCCTACAACTACTTTTTTTTTCATGATCAGTATTCTTCTTCTACCGCTTCTTCCTTTTCGCCGATATCCGTAACCGGTCTTTCCAGACCTTCAATTTCGATATGATTCTTCGTCGCATAATCCCAGAGAGCCGCGTGAATCGCCTCCTCCGCAAGCAGGGAACAATGCACCTTTACCGGCGGCAGTCCGTCCAGCGCCTCCATAACCGCTTTGTTGGTAACCTCAAGCGCCTGCTGCACCGTTTTTCCTTTTACAAGCTCGGTTGCCATGCTGCTGGTTGCCACCGCCGCTCCGCAGCCAAACGTCTTAAACTTTGCTTCCTGAATAATGCCGTTTTCGTCGATATCCAGATACATCCGCATGATATCGCCGCATTTTGCGTTTCCAACCGTACCGACTCCGCTTGGATTTTCGATTTCTCCTACATTTCGCGGATGATTAAAATGATCCATTACTTTTTCACTATACATATGCGTATCCTTTCTGCTCCCGAAAGCCGTTTCAGTTATGAATTTTTCTTTACAAAATCTTCGTACAGCGGCGACATGCTGCGCAGTCGGGCGATAATTTCCTTTAATTTGTCTACGGTAAAATCAATTTCTTCCATTGTTGTCTGCTCCGACAGCGTCAGGCGCAGCGAACCATGCGCAATTTCATGCGGCAAGCCAATCGCCAGAAGTACATGCGAAGGATCCAAAGAACCGGAGGTGCATGCGGAGCCGCTGCTTGCGCAGATTCCGTTCTGGTCTAACAAAATCAGCATGGATTCGCCCTCGATAAAACGAAAACAGAAGTTCGCGTTGTTCGGCAGCCGGTTTGTCCGATGTCCGTTCAAACGGCTGTACGGAATTTCCTCCAAAACGCGGGAAATCAAATGATCTCTCAGCGATGTTTCATAGCTGATGCGGTTTTCCATTCCTGCCGCCGCCATCTCCGCCGCTTTTCCCAAGCCGACAATGCCCGGTACATTATGAGTTCCGGCGCGTCTCTGCCGCTCCTGTGCGCCGCCATGGATAAAGGAACGGATTTTTACGCCCTTGCGGATATACATCGCGCCGATTCCTTTCGGTCCGTTAATCTTGTGTCCGCTGAGGCTGAGCATATCGATCTTCATATCGTCTACATTCAGCGCAATGTGTCCAAATGCCTGCACCGCATCGGTATGGAACAAAATCCCATGCTCTTTTGCGATCTCTCCGATCTCCTTGAGCGGCTGGATGGTTCCGATCTCATTGTTCGCCGCCATAATGGAAATCAGTATCGTATCCGGACGGATCGCCGCGCGAAGCTCCTCTAATTGAACGGTTCCTTCTTCGTCTACATTCAGATATGTGACTTCAAAGCCCTGTTTTTCCAGCCATTCACAGGTATGCAGAACCGCATGATGCTCAATCTTAGACGTAATGATGTGCTTTCCTTTGGAAGCATACGCTTCCGCCGCCGCCTTGATCGCCCAGTTGTCGGATTCGCTGCCGCCTCCGGTAAAATAGATTTCCTCCGTCTTTGCCCCCAGCATATCCGCAATGACTTGACGGGAATGATCCACCGCTTTCTTTGCTTCGCCGGCAAAGCTGTAAATGGAGGACGGATTCCCGTAAACCTCCGTAAAATACGGCTTCATTGCTTCCACAACCTCCGGATATACCTGTGTGGTCGCCGCATTGTCCAAATAAATCAGCTTACTCATTTAACAGTCCCTTCCTTCTATATTACATATTGTCCATTCTTTGTATTCTGCCAATCGACTAGATCCTGCAGGGTAATCCCGTCCACTACGTCCGCGACCGCATCGTTAATCTTTTTCCAGACGATTGCCGTCACACAGGCATTCTGCTTGTCGCATATGATCTCATCGCCCTCCACGCAGGAAACCGGAGCCAGACTTCCCTCGGTCAAACGCAGGATCATGCCGACCGTATATTCTTCCGGTCTGCGCCTCAAAAGATAGCCGCCCTGCGCGCCCCGTACACTCCTGACATATCCGGCTTTATTCAACACCGAAATGATCTGCTCCAGATACTTGTCGGAAATCTCCTGACGCCTTGCCACATCCTTCAGGCTGACGGGAATCCCTGTGTTATTCTCCGCCAGATCGATCATCAACCGAAGCGCATACCTACCTCTTGTTGAAATCTTCATTTTGATTATCCTCTTTCATTACTATCCAATCGTTATATACACTAATTCCTATTTGAATACTATACATTAAAGTCTACTGATTGTCAAGCTTAAACCGGCAGATCATCTCATTTGTCAGGCTCATATCCTCCATTTTGACCGGTATCTCCTCTCTTTTTACCCATTCCGCCACCGCCAGTTCTTCCTCATCCATCCGAATAGAGGGATCGCCGTCCACGTCGCAGAAAAATCCTACCAGAAGGTTGTCTGCAAATCCCCATGGCTGCGATCGGTAATAGCGCAGGTTTCGGATATGCAGTCCGGTTTCTTCCCATACCTCCCGAATTGCCGTCTCCTCGAGCGTTTCTCCAATCTCGTTAAAGCCTGCCACAAGCGCATAATTTTTATACTCCCGCCCGCGGTACTTGGTCAAAAGCAGCCGGTCCTGATCCGTAACCGCCACAATAACAGCCGGATCAATCCTCGGATAAACCATGTTTCCGCAGCAGGGACAGCGCAGCATCCGCTCCCGCTCATCCGCCTCCAGCTTGGTTTGGCAGCTTCCGCAATAGCGGTTCTTTTCATACCAGCCGTTTAAATGCAGACCGGTAACCGCCGCAAATGCAAGCGCCTTCGGACGCGCGGTGCGGAAATAGCTGCGTCTGCAAAAAACGGCGTTTTTCTCCGCTTTTACTACCGTTTGCATTTCTTCCTCCGTCAGCGCCACCCGAAAAAAACGCTGCCGGTCGATGGAAAACAGGTACGTGTACCCGCTTTCGAACCGTTTTGCGCCGTCGTACTTCGGGAAATCAATCTCTCCGTCGTTTTTTGGACTTGGCAAAACCAAAAGCTCTCCCTGCCGGAAAAAAAGGATCCGGCTGTCTTCATCGGGTTCGTACGGATGATATGTGATGTCCAGATGACTGGGCGCAATGTCCTGTATCATGATTCCCTCCGCTTCATAGTCCTTAAAATTGCTTTTGTTTCTTCCGGTATCCGATAGGACTCTATCATCTTTTGGATTGCTTTCCGGTATGTCCAGTCGTCCAGCCGGTTGGTATGCAGATACTCCATGCACTCGACAGGGTACTTGGCCATAATCGTAGCAACCGCCCAAGCCACTCCCATCTTTGCATAGTATTCTTTTATGTAAAGTCCGTCTAACACTTCAAAAACCCGTTTAATATAATCATCATTTAAAAAATGGCTCAGCAGTGTTACCGCAACGATACGCACTTCAAACTCCCGTTTGGAGTCCCGAAACCGCATCAGCGTATCGTAAACCTCCTGAGGGTATCTGCGCGCAATGCGAAACGTCTGGCACAAAGCATCGCTTACCGCCCAGTCGTGTACCTTCGGAACAAATTCGCAAAAGCAGGATAAGATCGTCTCCGGAGTATCTTTTGCATAGCCGATGACAAATGCCTGAAGCATCTCCATTTCATAGGTATCCAGCGGATTTTTCTCCAAAAACGCCCGATAATCCTCCTTTGCGATACGCTTTGCCAGTTCCCGCAGCTTTGGTATGCGGACTCCGCACGCCGGTTTTGCTCCGGGCGTAATTTTATTGTAAAACTCCGGATTATTGCCGGATAAAATATTTATTTCTGTTTTAATTTCTTGTATATTCATTCTATTTCGCGCTTTTTGCCGTCCTCATCCTGTTGCCCTGTCATTTTTTGCACTCGCGTTTCATTTTTTTGCTTTGGCCACTCGTCCAAGCCGGCCTGCCCGTCTCTTCCGATACGCAAGAACATCCGTATCAGATATAAAATCGCAATGCTGAGTATGGAAAACAGCATGTCCAATGCGGAATTGGTTCCGATGATCATATGACGGGCAACCAAAAACACCAGCACTTCAATTACGTTCCCCGCCGACGGCTTGCAAAGCATTTTCATAAACTCAATTCCGACTACCAGATTAAAGATTTCCTCCAGAAAGATCAAAAAATGAGTGGTGTCCGTACTGGGCGAAAGCAGTTGGAAGATTCCCGGTATATAAGAAACTACCGTAAATGCCAGCGCCAGTCCGACTACAAGCGCAACCGCAAACTCCAATACGTCGCAGAACTGCTGCATGATTTTTCGTATTTTCTCCCACATAAATACCCCTCCTCCTATTTGCTATATAAAAAACCGAGCGTCCGGCTTCGAATCCTGCCAATAGACGTTACCTCTATAATCGACTCCCCCTAGGCTGCCTCGCGGCACATGAGAGGTTTCGCTTAGGGCTGCTGTATTCCTACCCTGACCCGGTTCACGAATTCCCATTGCGCAAGACCCAGACGTCTACGCCTCTTATAGAGGACTGCTCTACCAGCAGAAACCCTCTGCAAGACATCACCCCAACTATAGCGGATTGTTGGTACAGGGTACCGCTACCACCCCGGCTGCTCGGAAATTATAGTATAATCTATAACAGCATATGTTGTCAAGTGGCGGCGCCGCAAATCGTGATAAAAGGCTGAACGGTTGCGTTATTTTTTATTTTCCCGTTTCTGCTCGCGCAGCTCCCGAAAAAAATCAGAAAGCGTCTTTGCGCACTGCTCCTCCAATACGCCTCTTTCGACTTCCGCCTGATGGTTGAATTCTTTCATTTCCAGAAGATTAAGTACCGAACCCGCGCAGCCTGCTTTTGGGTTCATCGTACCGATGACTACCCGCTTCATGCGCGACTGTATGATGGCTCCGGCGCACATTTGGCATGGCTCAAGCGTGACATACATCGTACAGTCCTCCAAACGCCAGTCTCCCGTCTTTTTCCCTGCTTTGCGGATCGCTGTCAGCTCCGCGTGGGAAAGGGTGTTTTTGTCCGTATTCCGGCGGTTATATCCGCGCGCGATGATTTTTCCCTCTCTTACGATTACGCAGCCAATGGGAACCTCGCCCAGCGCATACGCTTTTTTTGCCTGTCCCAGAGCCGCTTTCATATATTTTTCATCCTGCGTCATAATTCCCCTACCCCAAAATGCGATTATGGTATATAATAAATAGATATCGACTGCTTTATTATATCATAGATAAGGGAAATTTCGCATTATGTTATTTGAATATGAAACCAAACGGCTTGTCCTGAAAATTTTAAGGCCGGATGCCGCAAACAGCCAGCAGGTGCTGGATTTTTACATGCGTGACCGCGAGCTTTTTGAACGCTTTGAACCCGACCGCGTTCCGCAGTTCTATACGGCCGCCTACCAGAAAAACGTACTGCGCTGCGAATACAACCTTGCGGTCAAGACCTCCAACGTCCGGTTTTACGTGTACCTGAAGGGTTACCCAAACGCGATCATCGGAACGGTCTGTTTTCATAATATCAATCCGCATCTGTATTCCTGCTGCGAGGTCGGTTACAAATTTTCTACGCTGTTCCAGCATCAGGGATATGCTGCAGAAGCGGTGGCGAAGGGCATCGATATTATGTTTTCCGAGGTCGGACTGCACCGCATCATGGCATGGGTGCTTCCGGACAACGAACCTTCTATCCGTCTTTTAAAGCAGTTAAATTTCCAATTAGAGGGAATCTGCCGCGAATTTTTATATATGCATGGCCAGTGGACTGACCATGCACAATACAGTCTGCTTTCGCCGATTCCGGATTACATGTCAAGCAAACAGAGCCAGTAACCGAAACCCGGAGCGTTTTTGTCTTCGGGTGCGGCTTCAAATTCCGGAAATCCAAATAAAAACGCCATCACGCGCTCCGGCTGTTCGTAGATGCCCGGAACGCCCAGATAATACTTCTTTTTTCCTTGTTCTTCGGTTTGTTTCACGATCAGATAGTGATAATTCAAAAAGCCATGCAGCAGAAAGCTGTTGTTGCATAAGTACCAGTTCCGTTTCGGCAGTGATTTTATGTCGCTGAGCAGGATCCGCCGGATTTTCCCTTTGGAACCCGCAACGGATCTTGTGTTTTCCTGCGCCTGTACCGAAGGCTGCGGCTTTGGTTCCGGCGCCGCTGCCTGTTTTAAGTCGGTTTCCGGTTTTGCTTCCGGCGCTTCCGCCTGTTTTAAGCTGGCGTCCGATTTCGCTTTCAGTTCTGCTTTCGGCGGCGCAGCCTGTTTTAAGTCGGCTTCCGGTTCCATTTCCGGTTTTGCTTCCGGTTTTGCTTCCGGCGCTGCTTCCGGTTTTTCCCTGCTCCAGATCCGAAATTGTCCTTTCTGCATATTTTCATCAGACAGATCTTTCCAGAAGCTTGCCGCATAATCCTGATTTTTACAGCGGATCCCGACTCCCGCTATCTGCGAAAAATCATACTCCGTATCCGCAGCGGGATGAACCCGAAACATCCGGCGGCAGTCGCCGCGGCCCTGCGTTAATACCATTTCTCCGATTGGAATTCCTACCGCTTCCGGCGTTTTTGCCAAAAGAAAGATCGTTCCTTTTCCCTGACAGCGGTTCCAGTTATTCAGGTGTATTTCCATACAACAGTCGTTGCCGCGGATATCCGTTTTGATAAACCCGACATTTTTTCCTTTTGCCCCATTGTCATATTCAAACACATAGGTAATAAAGCGTTTCACGTTTCTCCTATACTTTCATGATATTGCTATTATTTTATGCGCCGTATCTGAATAATATTTCAGAAACCGTCAAATATATTATTGCTATTAAAAAATCTATCGGGAAATCGTCAAAGCAGAGTTGACAAAAAAAGGAAAACATATTATAGTATTTTCAGTAACAGTTCTTATTATTGTTTTAGAAAGGAGTATTGTGATAAAGTATAGTCGTCAGAGAGAATCCATACGGAACTGTTTGGCGAACCGGTGTGATCATCCAACAGCGGAATCCGTATACTTGAGCATGAAAGACGAATTTCCAAATATCAGTTTAGGAACCGTTTACCGCAATCTTTCCCTTCTATCCGATATGGGAGAGATTCGTAAGATTTCTACCGGCGTTGGCCCAGACCGATTCGATGGCAATTTAACTCCGCATTACCATTTTATATGTAAAAAATGCGGCTGTGTCATGGATATCCAGCTTGGTTCGCAGGAGAATCTTCTTGCACTGGCCTCCGAGAATTTTTCCGGCATCATTGAGGAGCATTTAATCCAATTCTACGGAGTCTGCCCTGTTTGCATGAAAAAACTTTAATTTTATTATTTTTAAGGAGGATATTGAAATGGCAAAATTTGTATGTACTGTCTGTGGTTATGTGTATGAAGGAGATCAGGCTCCGGAAGCATGTCCGGTATGCAAGGCTCCGGCAGAAAAGTTTAAAGAGCAGACAGGCGAAAAAGTCTGGGCTTCCGAGCATGTAGTCGGCGTTGCTCAGGGCGTAAGCGAAGATATCATAGCGGATCTTCGTGCAAACTTTCAGGGCGAATGCTCAGAAGTTGGTATGTATCTTGCAATGGCACGCGTTGCGCATCGCGAGGGATATCCGGAAATCGGAATGTACTATGAGAAAGCTGCTTATGAAGAGGCAGAGCACGCTGCAAAATTTGCAGAACTGCTGGGAGAGGTTGTAACGGATTCCACCAAAAAGAATCTGGAAATGAGAGTTGACGCAGAGCATGGCGCTACCGCCGGAAAGACCGATCTTGCCAAAAGAGCAAAAGCCGCTAATCTGGATGCAATCCATGACACCGTTCATGAGATGGCACGCGACGAGGCAAGACATGGCAAGGCATTTGAGGGCCTGTTAAAGAGATATTTCGGCTAATCCAAACGCCTGATTAAAAGGATTTTTTAAATGAAGGGAGCGGACCAGAAATGGTTTGCTCCCTTTTTGAATGTCCTTTTTATGAGAATCATCAGCTCCAAAAACGTCATACGGCAGTTTACCCATGAAATATATTGATTTATAGCGTTCCTGATTCTTTTTTATAGATCAATTCCCGAATCAGCAGCAAAAGCTCCGAAATATCAATCGGTTTTCCGATGTGCGCATTCATCCCGCTTTCCATCGACAGCTTCTTATCCTCGTCAAACGTGTTGGCGGAAACCGCTACGATCGGGATTCCGGCGCGCTTCGGATCCTCCATCCCGCGAATGAGACGCGCCGCCTGATAACCGTCCATTACCGGCATCTGGATATCCATCAGAATCAGATCGTATTCCTCCGGCTTTTCTTTTGCGACCTTCTCTACCGCGATTTTTCCGTTTAAAGCGGTGTCTACGCGAAAACCGACATTTTTCAGCAGCTCGGTTGCAATTTCTACATTGATCTCGTTATCTTCTACCAGAAGGATTTTTTTATTGCCGACCGGTCCGTAGAACACATCCTCTTTTTCCCCACGCTTCTCCGTTTCATTGTGCAGGCGGAACGCAAGGGTTACGGTAAATTTGCTGCCTTTTCCGGGAACGCTTTGTACCTCGATGTCCCCTTCCATCAAATTGATCATATTCCGGATAATGGTAAGACCGAGTCCCGTTCCCTGCACGCCGCTTAACGTGGTGTTCTGCTCCCGCTCAAACGGTTCAAAAATATGCTTCTGGAATTCCTCGCTGATCCCGATTCCATTATCTTCTACAATAAACTGATAAGTCGCATAACTCTGCAGCTGCTCATATAATTCTACGATCGCAACGGTAATCTTTCCTCCCGCCGCCGTATATTTGATTGCGTTCTTGGTCAAGCGGAGCAGGATCTGCTCGAGCTTTTGACCGTCTCCGTAAATTTCATAGTGATGCACCTGAGAAACATCCAACGAAAAGTCGATCTTTTTTTCCGTTGCCCATGGATGCACTGCCATCTGCACATTTTTGAGAATATCCAGCAGATCGCATGGTTTTTCTTCAATCTGTATCTTTCCGGCTTCCAGTCTGGAGATTTCCAATACATCGTTTAACAGCTTCAAAAGCTGGCTGCTTGCCGTTTCGATCCGATCCAGATAATTCAGCACCGTCTCGTTGCTTGCCGCATTTTTCGCCAATGCCGTAAATCCTACGATCGCGTTCATCGGCGTACGGATGTCATGCGACATATTCGCCAGAAACGTATTCTTAGCAATAATCGCGGATCTTGCCTGTGCCAGCGCATTTTGGAAAACACGCGTCTGCTCGATCTCCTGACGGATTTCCTCATCTACGCTGCGGTACCCGACAACGATCTGGGAAATATGCGACCAGCTTCCGATATTTACAATCCGAAGCTGCCGATATTCGGTATGTCCCTCCCGACGGATCCGGTAATTGACATGATACGACTTTTCACTGGAAAGCCGTCTTCGGATATATTCCAAAGAAGTGGCCTGCTCCAGCATCCCGCGGTCTTCCTCCAAAACCCATTTTTGGATATAAGCCTTATCATATCCGGCAAACGGGTACGGCGTCCCGACTTTTTCCATATAGCCGCCGCAATCGCTCCTACGCGGTACGGGATGAGGCGGTCTGCATCCAGATCCGCGTAAAAGATCGTCTCATAGTCGTTGCTGAGTCCCTCGCTGATAATTACCGCCATCTGCTCCATCTGCCGCTGACGCTTCTCGGTCGCGTCGCCGATAAACACATAAAAGATGTCGCCGGCATATCTGCTGTGGACAAAATGTCCGTAATCCTCTACCCAGCGTATTTTCCCGCTCTTTTGAATAATGCGGTACTCCACATAATCCAGATCGTACTGGCTGCTGTCGATCTGTTCTTGGATGCTTTTTTCCACATGCTCCAGATCATCCGGATGCACGATCCCCCGAAAAGAGTTTCCGGTCAGCTCCCGAAACTCTTCTTCCGTATCACAGCCGAAAATGCGGAGCATTCCTTCATTGACATAGATCAGCGCCTCGTCTCCGTCCGCGTGATAGAGAAAAAATCCACCCGGCATGTGATTGATGATCTCCAGCATCTGCTCCGCGATCCGGCGTTTTTCCATGCCGCTTTCATCCGCCGAAGAACCGTTTTCCAGAGGAGGGCTGCCGGCCGCATTCTCATCTGCAGAGGTTTCCGTAAGCGATAAAATGTAATCTACTAAGTTATAATTGGTCTCGGCCTGTTTTCCCAAAAATCCATCCTCCCAAAGCCTGATTTCTTTTTATTATAGCATGTTTTGGAGAACCTGTCATTAAAAAGCCTGTCCCATTTATACTTTAAAGGAAGAAACCGTCTGGTTCAAAAGCTCGCTCAACCGGAACAATTCCTCCATCTGCGAAAGTACGGATTGGGAATTCTCGTTGGAATTCTCTGCGGAGCCTCCCATTCCTTCCATCTGCCCCGTTATTTCTGCAATCAGGTCGGAAACCTCCTCGATCGACTGATTGATGCCGGCCATGCTTGCGCTCATCTCTTCCGACGCCGCGCCAAGATCACAGGAAATATTGCTGTAAAATACCGCATCCTGTTCATACATTTTGGCAAGCTGCGTCATCCCCTGATAATCTTCCATAACCTTTCCATTCATAAACTGCAGCAGCTTTTCCGAGCTTTCCGACAAACTGGACACATCTCGGATAACCGCCTCGGTAACTTTTCGTATCTTATCCACCGCCTGTCTGGAATTGTCTGCAAGCAGCCGGATCTCATCCGCCACTACGGCAAAGCCTTTTCCGACTTCTCCGGCTCTCGCCGCTTCAATCGAAGCATTCAGCGCCAGCAGGTTCGTCTGCGAGCTGATCGCAAGGATCTCCTCTGTCAGAGTATCGATCTCCCGTACTCGCTGGCTGTTTTCAATTGCAGTTTCCAGTTCTTCTTTTGTTTCCTGATACAGCGCAACCGCTTCGCCTGCGGCATGTTCCGACTCCTCGTATTGTTTTCCCGCCCTGCTCATAATGTCGCTGGACTGGGACGCCGCTTCCTCCGCTTTCTTTGCCACACTGTCAATGACATTGCCCAGCTCCTGTCCGGTACTCCGGATGCTCTCCGCCAGCTCCTTCGCTTCCGAGGTCTGATCTATGACCGCCCCGATCGTGCCTGTCATACTTGAGATATCCGAATTCAGCACCGTCATTTTTTCGGAGGTGCCCTCCGCGATCTGCTCAATGCTTTCCGCTTCCTGTTTGGTATTTAAAATGATTCCCCGAATCTGCTGTTTGACCTCCACCGTTGCAGTTTTGATCTGCTCCGTCTCATTCTTGTATTCCTTCGGAATGGTCTTTTCATTGACGGAATTCTCCGAAAAATCTCCGGAGGCAAATTGCTTGAGCATCTGAACCGGAGCCAGCATCCTTCCGATCAATCCCGTCATAAAACCGGTTACCAGCGCAATAATTACCAGTGCGATTACGGCGGCTACCAGAATCATGGTAATCAAAGAACCCCTTACATTTGCGGTCGGAACGGCAACGCCCAATGTCCAGCCGCTCCCCTCGACTTGAGACAGTGCAAAGCAGCATTTGCTTCCGTCGTAATCTTTCAGCTCTTTGACCTTCTGACCATCGTCTGCAAGCATTTTCGCCAGCTCCGGCAGCGTATCTTCTACCGCCGCCGCCGAATCCGCCGTAGGCAGAAACTGCTCGTTTTTATGCGTAACATAATGTCCGGTGCTGTCGATCAGAAAACCGTATGCGCCGTCTTCGTAGCTGATGCTGTCCGTCAGATTCTCGACCGTCTCCATCGTTACATCCAGACCGATTACTCCGATTAATTTTTCTTTTACATAAACAGGCGTTGCGATCGTCGCGCACATCTGACCGGTAATGCTGTCCAGATACGGATCAGTCACGATCGTCTCTCCGGCTTCCGCCGCCTGCTGATACCAGCCCCGCTCAACCGGATCGTAGCCTTCCGGAATTCCGGCTGCGATATTCGACTGGATAAACTTGCTGTCCGCCGTTCCGCAGTACAGATTCAAAAGCTCATCCCGTCCTTTCGCATGCGTACTTACCACAGACTGGATAAATTCATCCTCCGTATCTGCAGAAGCCGCTATGCTGGCCGCCGTACCCTCCGCAAGCATTTTCTCGCTTTCAATCCATGTGTTGACTTCCTCCGCGTACTTGTCCGAGCTTAATGTCAGCGACTCCATTTCGTTTTGAATCATGCGGTTTCCCGCTACAAACACAATGCCCAACGTGGTCAGCAGAATACTTGCTGCAACAATGCAAATTATGCTGATCGTCAGCTTCCCTTTAATCGTTCTGCCCATTTTACGCACTCTCCGTTTCTTCTACAACGTCGTCTTTTGTCACATCATCTTTATTTTATAGAAGTAAGAAGCGTTTTACAAATAAAAAAGTAAAAAATGCGTTTTTTTCGGACATTATGCGCCAATTTACATCTTTTCGCTGCCGCTTACGATCTGATAATAAAAATGAGATGTGATATCGTATACGATCACATAAAACAGCACAAATACCAGATAACAGCAGCAGAAGCTCAAGATCAGAAGCGTCTGATTCCGCAGCGCAAACAGCACCAGCAGCTTGGAAATCAGCGGAAATGCAAAGATCAGATGCACGCCCGCAGCCAAAAGCGGCAGAAAAAAGACGGTCAACATCTGCGAATGGATGCTTTTGCGGATTTCCGTTTTTGTCATTCCGACCTTCTGCATGATCGCAAAACGCCCCTGATCTTCATAGCCTTCCGTAAGCTGCTTATAATACATGATCAGCACCGTTGCCGCCAAAAACATCAACCCCAGAAAAATGCCGAGGAAAAACAGGCCGCCAAACAGGCCATAAAAATCCGCGCGGTTATTTTCCAATCCTTCTACCGAAATTTCCGGAGAAAAACCGCTGTACGGGCCGCACAATTCCTGATGAAGCTCCTGACAGAGCGCAATCTTTTCTTCCGCCGAAAGCTCTACGTCAAATGCATAATAATAGGAAGAATATACCAGCGGATTGCCTTCGGAATCCTGTAATGCGGAAAACTTTTTGGCGAGCGCATCGTACTCCGATGTAAAGACGTAAACGGAGCTGACCGCACTGACAAGCGCCTCGCCGTCGTTCTTAAACTGATCTACCTGCTTTTTAATCTTCAACTCCCCATAAATGTCAATATCCAGCTTTTTTTCCGTAAAATAGTCGTTTACCGCATAAACGATTACTTCGTCCGGTTTTAGCGTCTCGTGCGTTCCCATCACGCGATTGTAGTCCTCTAACGGCACAAAATACAAATAGCGCACGCTTTCGTATGTGGCAAGCGAAAACTCATCCAGTGCGCGTATGTCGGTCAGCACCTTTTCGCCGGAAAAATATCCGGCAACTCCCATTTGATGAAATTCCATCACATTTTTTACCGCCTTGCGGTCTTCTCCCAAAACCTCCGCCACGCGCTGTTTTAATGTGGCTTCCTCGCTGTCGGTTCCCGCGGGCAGTTCGATCAGAATGTCACGCACATATCTTGACCGCAGGCTGTCCTCCGCCCCTACGTAAAGCGAAACGGTAGAAGAAAGGATAACCAGTACCATCGTTGACAGAATGCAGATCGAGGCAAGTCCCGCCCCGTTGCGTTTCATGCGGTAAGCCATCGACGAAACGGAAACAAAATGCTGCGTTTTGTAGTAATATCTGCGATTTTTCTGCAGCAGCCTGCAGATCGTTACGGAACCGGCAATAAATAAAAGATATGTTCCGCAAATGACCAGTAAAACCGCTGCAAAAAACGATACAAGCGCAGAGATCGGTTCTTTAATGGAAACCGCGATCCCATATGCGGCAGCCAAGATCAAAACGCCCAGTACCGCGAGCAGCCAGTTGCCCTTTGGCCGCCTTTCCCCTACATTTTCACTGTGCAGAAGCTCTACCGGCCTTGACACATAAATCTGTACCGCGCTGCCCAGAAAGATCAGCGTAAAAAGGCACACAAACCATACCGCAGCGGAAACGGCTGCGTCTTGGGAAACGAAAAACGCGTCGTTTACGTTTTGTCCCATGATTTTTACCATGCAGGCTTCCGCCAGCTTGGAGAAGAGAATTCCGCACAGTAAACCGCCGGCAAGCGCAATTACCGACGTAATCAGGCTTTCCCAGAGCTGGATGTGTATCAGGTTCCATTTTCCCATTCCCAGAATATTATACAGTCCGAATTCCTTCTTTCTCCGGCGGAGCAAAAAAGAATTGGTATAAAACAGAAAAATAACAGAAAAAACAAGAACGACTCCGCGTCCGAAATCCAGAATAGAAGCCATCGCGGCGCCTCCCACCATATTTTGAAGAACCGGCAGCCTGCTTAAAAAATAAATGATGTAATACATCATGACCACACCGATACACGTAATCAGGTACGGAATATACAGCTTACGGTTTTTGTAGATTCCCATTCCCGCAAGCTTCGGATAAAATCCCATCTTCATGCCTTTTCACCTCCGGTCGCTAATACGGTAAGCGTATTGGAGATATTCTGATACAGCACCTCGCTGCTCTGCTCGCCCCGATAAATCTGATGAAAAACCTCGCCGTCCTTGATAAACAGTACGCGGCTGGCATGGCTGGCTGCTTTTACGGAATGCGTGACCATTAAAATCGTCTGTCCGTCTTTGTGTATTTCGGAAAACAGATTCAGCAGTTCATCGGACGCCTTCGAATCCAATGCGCCCGTCGGCTCGTCCGCCAAAATCAGCTTCGGCTCTGAAATCAACGCTCGGGCAACTGCCGCGCGCTGCTTCTGTCCTCCGGAAACCTCATACGGATATTTTTCCAGAATTTCCCGAATCCCCAGTTTATCCGCAATCGGCAAAAGCCTCTGTTCCATTTCCCGATAGCTTTTTCCTGCCAGCACCAACGGCAGAAAAATATTATCCTTCAGCGAAAAGGTGTCCAGAAGATGAAATTCCTGAAATACAAATCCCAGATTATCCCTGCGGAACGATGCAATGCGGCTTTCTTTGATCTGCGCCAGACTGCTGCCCTCCAGCAGCACCTCTCCGCTGGTCGGCTTATCAAACGCCGCTAAAATATTAAGGAGCGTGGTCTTTCCGGAACCGCTCTCCCCCATGATCGCAACATATTCGCCCTTTTCCACACGAAACGTAACATTGCGCAGCGCTTCGATCTGGCTGCCGCCGAAACGGGTGGTATAGATTTTCTTTAAGTGCCGAACTTCTAACATGATAATATCCTCCTGTATATGATCTACAGGTTTATTATAAAAACCGGAAAAATGCGCCGCAATGGATTCGGCTTACATTTCTCCGGTCCGGTCTTACAAAACTGTAAGATGCTATTCCGTTCTTACCTCTTTCTGCTCTAAAAAGATACGCACGCTCGTACCTTTTCCTACGACAGATTCCACCTCGATGCGGTGTCCCAGATTGCTGCAGATCCGTCTGCATAAATACAATCCCAGACCGGAGGCTTTTTTATCCTCCCTGCCGTTAAAGCCGGTAAACCCTTTTTCAAAAATGCGCGGGACATCCTCCGGCGCAATACCGATACCGGTATCTTTCATGCACAAAGTTTTCGGCTCCTCCAGCACAATGGAAATGCCGCCCTCTCTTGTATATTTTAATGCATTCGACAGCACCTGCCCGATCACAAACAACAGCCATTTTTCATCCGTCAGCACCCGACAGTCCAGCGGTTCATAATCCAGACGCAGCTTTTTCCCAATAAACTGCGGTGCAAGCTGCCGGACGGCCTGCCGCACGATGGGATCCAATTCCTGCTCTTTGAGTACGTAATCCGTACTTTCGCTGTCCAGCCGCAGATAGCACATGACCATTTCCACATACTGTTCGATCCTTACCAGATCCATTTCCAGCTCGCGGCATAGCTGACTGTCCTGACTCTGCAATTTCAGCCGCATCGCCGCGATGGGCGTTTTAATCTGATGCGCCCACATCATATAATAATCCGACAGCTCCGCATAGCGGCGTTCTCCGTCCGCCTCCAGACCTTTCAGCCTCTCCAAAAGCTGGCCGAGCCATTTCTGATAGGCTTCCTCCCATACATTGTCCGGCCTCGGAAGCAGCTCCAGACGGGCATAAAAGCCGTCCGGCAGGTCCTCCTTTCGCATGATCACATCTTGGAAAAACGTCCGGTATTTTCTCCGGAAACGCAGAAAATCCGAAAGCATTACCGCCGCCCCGAGAAAAGCGCACAGGGCAAACGCATAAAGGGATACCGCAAGCGGCATCCCCCACAACCAACAGATAACCGTATAAATAAGCGCCCATGCCAGACAAAGCAGCCACAATTTCCACCGCATCCGAAGCCACGAAACAAATACCTGCATATTTTTACTCCAAAAGATAACCCATCCCTACTTTTGTTGCAATAAAATCCTCCAAACCCGCACGATCCAGCTTCTTCCGCAGACGGTTTACATTTACGGAAAGCGTATTTTCATCTACGAAACTTTCATCCTCCCACAGACGGCGCATCAGCTTATCCCGACTGACCACCCGCCCCTTCTGCTCCATCAGCGTCTTAAGGATGCGGAATTCATTTTTGGTCAGATCGATCTGCTCTCCCCGATAGGTCAGAACCGCATCCGCGAGGTTTAAAAGTGCGCCCCGATGCTCCAGTATCGGGGATTTCCCGCCAAAATCATAGGTGCGCCGCAGCAGCGCCTGTACTTTGGCGATCAGAACCTCCATGTCAAACGGCTTTGAGATAAAATCATCTCCGCCCATATTCATTGCCATGACAATATTCATCTTGTCCGAAGCGGAGGAAAGAAAAATAACCGGAACTTTGGACGCTTTCCGGATCTGGCTGCACCAATGATAGCCATTAAAAAACGGAAGCGTAATATCCATCAGAACAAGGTGCGGCGCAAACGCCGCAAATTCCTGAAGAATTTCCCCGAAAGCTTTGGCGCATTGAACGCGAAATCCCCATGCGGCAAGCGATTTCTCCACTGCTTGAGCAATCCCCATATCATCTTCCACAACATAAATGCGATATTCCGCCTCGGTCATTTCTTCTACTCCTGTTTTGGTTCGTCCGTCTCCGGCTCCGTTTCCTGCGCAGCCGTTTGGTCGGACAGCTTCATTTTAACCCGCAGCGGAACTACCTCCTGTCCCCTGTTGCTGCGCTTTTTGACGTCGCGCTTCAAAAGCTGGTACAAAGAAGCACACAGCGGTACGCCGAGCAGCATTCCTCCGATTCCCAGAATTCCGCCGCCGACCGTAACCGCCGCAAGCACCCAGATACCCGGAAGTCCGATGGAACTGCCCACAACACGCGGATAGATCAGATTATCCTCCAACTGCTGCAGGATCACAAGGAAGACCAAAAACATCAGTGCCTTAATCGGCGATACTGTAAAGATCATAAACGCACCGATAAATGCGCCGATATAAGCGCCCGCAACCGGAATCAGCGCCGTAAAACCGATCAGGCAACCAATCATGGTCGCATACGGGAACCGGAAAATCCACATGCCGATCATGCATAAAGAGCCGATGATCACAGCTTCCACGCACTGTCCCACAATAAAGCTGTGAAAAGAATGATTCACTGTGCGAAGCACGTAAACAAGCCTGTCCTCTCCTTCCCTGCTCATATAAGTATGCACTAGCTGCATAAAATTTCTCCCCAGCTTTTCTTTGCCTGCCAGAATGTAAATGGAAAAAATAAATCCCAGAAAAAAAGTGATCAGCGCAGAAAAGAACGAGCTCAGCAGGGAAATAATCGAATTCATCGCCCCTCCGAAACCGGTCAAGATCATATCCGCCGCCGTTTTTACGATATTCGGCCAATTGATATCCTGATTCAAAAGCAGTTTTGTATTTCCGGATAAATAACGGCTGATCTCAAAATGTTTTTCCAGCCAGTCATATGCCGTATTCAGCGCTTCCGGAAGCATTTCGATCAGCACGCCGACACATGCCGCCAATTCCGGAAAAATCATCTGCGAAATGACTACCAAAATCAAAAAAACCGTTAAAAAAGCAAGCACCATGCAGATGGGCCGTTTTAACTTCCGGATCGCCGCGCGCTTACAGATGATCACATAATATTTTTCGTAGAAGCTCATCAAAATGTTTACTACATATGCGATGGCACATCCGATCAGCAGCGGAAACGCCGCCCCGATAACCGCCAAAAAAAGATTTGAAAATGCCGCCCAGTAATAGATCAGCAAAAAAACAGACATTGCCGTTACGATCAGCCTAAAACAAGTCTTCCAATCAATTTTCATACTTCCCTCCTAAATCATGTCCTCTTATTTTATCTCATATTATATCCTTTCTTTTCCAAATAGAAAAGGCGGGAATGCATAAATTTTATTTTCTAACGCTCTGATGCTCCTTGCGCAGCTCCTCAAATAACCTAAGCGGCGTCCAGAAAACATTGTACTGCGTCAAAACCGCTTTTAAGCCGATCGGCGCGTTTCCGCTGTTTTTATATTCCTGTAAAAACCCGTCTACCTGTTCGGAATTCATGCCGGAAAATACCAGCATTTCCGCCGGAAGCGCCGCGCCCCGATAAACGGCGGCTTCTTTTTCAAAGCCTTTGATTTTTGCCAGAAATCCCATTTTCTGCTCGTAATCCTTCGGCGCTACCTTATAAAGCGCGATCTTTCTGGTGCGGCAGATCTGTGTAATCGCTTTTTCCTTTTCCCTGTCCGCCTGAAATAACAAAATTGTCTGTGCCATTTTTCTTTCCTCTTGTATCTTTTTTCGCAAAGCTTTTTTTCTATTTTATCCAGCCTCTTTTCTTCTGTCAACGATTTAAATTTGTCGTAATTCGATAAATTTTCCTTGTAATTTGAAAACAAATAGGGTATACTCCTCTTAAATACTTTTGAAAAGGAGGAATCCATGATGAATGAAATCAACCAAAACACCGTCCATGAACCTAATCCGCAGCAAATGCCGCCTGCTTTTGCCTGCGGCGAGTCCATGGAACAGAAAAAACAGCGCGCAGCTTTGTTTGAGGCGCTTTTTCTTCCTACGCTGCTGTACGCTGTTTTGTATACTTTTTTCCTTTATGATGCCTTCAGCAGCATTACCGTACCTTTTTTTGTGATCGCTACGCTGATCTACTGCGTTTACTGCCTGAAGAAAGTCGGCATCCAATGGAAAAAGGGAAGCCTTTTCTATGCGGCAGGTATGCTGCTGCTCGGAATTTCCTCGTCTTTGACCGGAAGCATTCCGCTCCTTACGATGAATACCGTCGGAATCATGGTATTGCTTGTCTGTATGCTTTTGCATAATTTTTATCAGGATCGCGAGTGGTCCTTCGGCAAATACCTTTCCGCTTTTTTTACCGCTGTTTTCGGGGCGTTCAAAAGCATCGGGGAGCCGTTCTGCGACGCTTCCGGCTATTCGAGACTGCATACGCGTAAACGGCAGTCCCGAATCCTCTATGTCATCATCGGAGCTGCCATCGCCCTTCCGCTTTTGATCGTGATCATTTTGATGCTTTATTACGCCGACGCCGTTTTTGCGCAGTTTATCCGCAGTCTCCGGCCAAATTTTTATCCGGAAACGCTTGGAGGCATCCTTTTCCTATTTTTATTTGCATTTTTTTCGTCCTACTGCGGAATCCGTTTTCTTTGGAAACGAGAAATCAAAGAAGAATTCTCGGATTGTCGGAAATTTGAACCGCTGATCGCCATTACGATCCTGTCTTTGATTTCCGTTGTATACCTGTTTTTCTCCCTGATCCAGCTTGTGTATCTGTTCTGGGGAAAATTACAGCTTCCTGACGGCTACACATACGCCGCCTATGCGCGGGAAGGCTTTTTCCAGCTTTTATTTGTCTGCATCTTAAATGTGGTCATCGTGCTGCTGATATTGACCTTCTTCCGCAAAAATACAGTGCTGAACCTGCTGCTTACGCTGATTTCCTGCTGTACCTTCATTATGCTTGCCTCCAGCGCATTCCGCATGTATATGTATATCAAAAATTACAACCTGACGTTTCTTCGGATTTTTGTGCTTTGGACGCTTGCGGTAACCGCTCTGCTGTTGGTCGGGATCGTAATCCAGATCTACCGCCCGAAATTTCCGCTGTTTTCGTACTGCCTTACTACGGTTGCCCTATGTTATCTGATCCTGTCCTTTGCTCATCCGGATTACTGGATTGCCAAATACAATCTGGAAAATATGGAAAGCCAGTCCCTTAGCGATATGGATTACCTGTATTTATCGGAGCTTTCCTCGGATGCCGCTCCGATCATTGCGCAATAC
>CANQCX010000007.1 GCA_947591115.1 uncultured Lachnospiraceae bacterium
GAATACAAGCCTTCAAAATTGTTTACGATATCAAAAATAACCGGAGGCCGGTCGCCTTTTTTCTTTCCTGCGGTCAGGCTTCTTCCGATTTGCTGCAGATACAAGATCGGAGATACCGTCGGGCGTAAAAGGATGACTCCGTCAATGCCCTCTACATGAATTCCCTCATTTAACATGTCAATGCAAAACAATAGTTTTAAATGGCTGCTGTTATCTGCTTTGAACTGTTCAAATTCGCGGCTGCTTTCCGGATTGTCATAAACCGCCTGATAAATATGAGGAGACGGATCCACAAGATGAAACCATTCTTTGGACTGCTCTGCCATTTCCTCCATATGCGCTCTGCCGGAACAAAACACCAGATATTTTCCGTTCTGGCGATTACTCCCGTTTACAGTCATATGACGCTGGAATACCACATCCAGTCCGTCCGCCTGCTCCAATGTACGGCGCAGCTCATCCAGCAGTCTTTCATTTTCCTGTTCCATTCTTGGATATTTTGCATTTTTCACACGCGCTGCCAGCCGGTTCCATTCCTCCTGATAGGAATACATCGAAACCACGTATTCCGGCGCGGGCAGGATGCCTTCTGCAATGGCTTCCCCAAGCGTCATTTCCGATGCGATACAGCCTCCGAAAATTTCCTCTGCCATATCTCTTTGCCCGTCCAGATAACGGATATTGGTTGCCGAAAGGCCGAGCAGTTTTGCCTTTGGAAAAGCTTCCAACAGTTTTTGTACGCTCTTTCCCCATTCCGCCGCTCCGCAGCGATGAAATTCATCCAAAATGATGTAATCCGCTTTCTGATTTTTTATGTCATTTTCATGTATCATCAGCGAAGAATAGGTTAAAAATACAATATGGGAAAGAATTCCGGCTCCTTCTTTTTCTCCCAGAACCTCCTGCAATCCCTGTACCTGCGTCTGAAAAATATAGGCGCTGGGCGACAGCCAGAGAATCGTACTTAGAGGATGTTCTTCCGCCAGCTTAAAGGCAATAAAAGATTTGCCGGTTCCCGTCGGATGTATCACAGCGGCCTTCCCTGTTTTTTCCAAAAGCTCCAGAACCGATGCATATGCAGATTGATTGTGAGGAAACAAAGAAAGACTCATGCTATAACCACTCACTTTCCCTGCTTTCGTGAAATAGGTACATTCACGAAAAACCCCCGCCAATCGGCAGAAATCAAGCGGTTATGAGCGCTGCCTGACCAACCGTTTGACCATAATTGACTGCAATTGCATTCATACAGGCACGTTTTCTCGATTCGGAAGGATGAACATAGCGGTTCAGTGTAATTGACACGCTGGAATGCCCTAGAATTTCACTGACGCATTTCACATCTGCACCGCTATTGATGCAATTGGTTGCAAACGTATGGCGCAGGACATGAAAATTTTTATGATGAATTCCGGCTTCTTTCAGCATACGGGCAAACCGGTACTGGTATGTGCGCGGTTCCATTGGATGATTTCCGCCCAAAAAATAGAGTTCATTGTTTTGATATTTTTTTAATAGGAATGAAAGCGCGTCGGATAAAGGAATGCTGCGCTGGGAACAGGCGGTTTTGGGACTGCTTTCAATAAGCTGTGTGCGCTGTTTTTCGCCTTCTACGGATATTCGCTGTACGCTCCGCCTTACGCGAAGCATGTTTTGTTCGAGATCAATATCCGACCAGCGCAGGGCGCATACCTCTCCCAGACGTAATCCGGTAGAAAGGCAGAGATAGATTCCCAGCTTATTTTTGTCAGACGGAATTCCTTTTATCAGATAGGATAAAAGACGGGATTGCTCCCAATCGTTAAAAACACGTATTTGTTCCGCTGCTTTTAACTTTCCTGAAGTTTTTAATCTGTGTTCTGAAATATGATAGTGAATCTGTGCATAGGAAAAAATCCGATTTAGCACACAGTAAATACTTTTCACTGTATTTGCAGATAAATTCATGGTCAATTTTTCTTCTGCCAGCTCCGTTTTTATCTGTGTCAGTCGGATGTTTCCTAATTTTTCATAAATATAATGAAAATAAATATATCGGTATTTTTCATAGGTGGATTTTTTACAACGCCTGAAAACACTTTCCAGCCACTCCGATGCTGCGGTATGCAGACAAAGGGAGTTTTCCGCCGTAATTGATATGTCTCCTGCATTGGCCGCTTTTTCAATTTCCCGTTTTTTATCTGCCAGCTTCCGCTTCGCCTCCAAATAGCTTCCCGCATAAACGGAGTAGGATTTTCTCATGCCGTTTACCGTTTTGCTGCAGCGTCCCTCCCAGCGTCCATCCTTGCGATAGTGGATATTTTCTCCATGTCTTCCCATAAATTCTGACCACCTTTCCTGACCATAAAAAAGTCATTATGTATGTTTTTTGAATGATATTGACACATTTTGAGAAGCTTGGGATGGATTTTTTTAGAAAAATATTCTTGACTTTTTGTGCATAGTGTACTAACATGTATAAAGTCATTTAAGGAAGTTTGCTAAATAACAGGATTTCGTGAATGTACCTATTTCACGAAAGCAGATTTGTTTTATATATCAAAATAGAAACCCCTGCTTTTCGCATTATGTGGAAAGCAGGGGTTTTTGAATCAATTTACACTGCATTTTAAACCGACGATTCCGCATCTGCTCCGTCAAAAGTTCCTTTTGGGAATCATTAAAGTAGCATTGCAAGACTTCCTATGCTATAATAACAAGACAAAGAATAAAGTAGGAGGCATAAGATGAGCATCAGAAGTGAATACTATGAAAAACTCGCAGAAACCGTAATGAAAAATCTCAAAAAACGGCAGATCGACGCCTGTTATTGTCCAACCGTTTCCGAAGCAAAACAAAAGGCGCTTTCTTATCTGACGCCGGACTGTTCCGTTTCCTGCGGCGGCTCCATGACTTTGGAGGAGACCGGAATCTTAAAGGCTTTAAGGGAACGCAGCGATATCCGTCTGATCGACCGCGCCACAGCTTCTTCTCCGGAAGAGATCAAAAAGATGTACCATGAAGCGCTGGCATGCGATTATTATTTTATGAGTACCAACGCCCTTACGCTGGATGGCGAACTGGTCAATATTGACGGAAACGGCAATCGGGTTGCCGCGCTGATCTACGGGCCGGAGCATGTCATTATCGTTGCCGGAATGAATAAGGTTGCCGCAGACCTCGCAGAAGCGCTCAACCGCGTCCACAATACCGCTACCCCGCTCAACTGCATCCGGCTTGGCAAAAAGACGCCATGCGCTGCGACAGGCGCCTGTGCGAACTGCCTTTCTGCGGACTGCATCTGCAATCAGATTGTCATTACGCGCCGAAGCGGAAATCCGGATCGGATAAAAGTCATTCTGGTCGGAGACGATTTGGGATATTAAAATAAGCAAAACGAAAAGGCCTGCCCTCCGGCAGACCTTTTACTTTCATCTTTACTAATTGTACTTTCTTTTTCTAGCAGCTTCAGATTTCTTCTTACGTTTTACGCTTGGCTTTTCGTAATGCTCTCTTTTACGAATTTCCTGCTGGATACCAGCTTTTGCACAGTTTCGTTTGAATCTGCGTAAAGCGCTATCTAAAGTCTCGTTTTCTTTTACAATTACACTAGACATTCTCTCGCACCTAACCTCCCTCCAGTTGCAAATTGTGCATCAACTGTAAGGTACTCTTTATTGCACTATCAAATATTTTAACAAATTATTCCCATTTGTCAATAGGTTTTGGAGGATTCTTGAAATTACTTATAAGCGCAATCGGTTCCCCTAATTCTCGGTACGTACGCACGATCAATACCGCCGCAATGGCAAACGTGAAAAGATCCGATACCGGCATGGAATACAGGACGCCGTCCAGTCCCCAAAACAGGGGAAGCAGGAGGGCAAAGCCTACGCCGAATACAATTTCACGCACCATCGAAAGCATCGTTGAAGCCGCCGCTTTTCCCATCGCCTGAAGGAAAATAAAACAGGCTTTATTTACGCAGGCAAAGATGATCATGCAAAGATAGATCCGAAATGCTTTTTGGGCGAATTCGGTATAATAAATGCTCTCATTGGCGCCGCCGAAGATCCGGATCAGCACATTCGGGAACAGCTCTGCGATCACAAATGCCGCGCAGCCGACCAGCGCTTCCGCCGCCAGCAGTCGGGAAAACAATTCCCGCACCCTTTTCGGCAGTCCCGCGCCCATATTATATCCGGCGATCGGGATGCATCCTGCCGCCATCCCGACTACAATCGATATGACGACCTGAAAAAATTTCATAACAATCCCGACTACCGCCATCGGAACCTGCGCATACTGCTCCTGCCCAAACACCGAATCCAATGCGCCGTATTTACGGATCATATTATTGATGGCCGCCATTGCCGCCACCAGCGAAATCTGGGACAAAAAACTGGTAATGCCAAGCGTCAGCGTTTTCTTTACAACGGCGCCCTCCATGTAAAAATCCTGCTTGTTCGGACGGAGCAGCTTCATATTGCAAAGATACCAGAGCGCTAAAGCCGCGGTTACGATCTGCCCGATGACCGTTGCGACGGCAGCTCCCATCATGCCCCATCGAAATACAAAAATAAAAATCGGATCCAGAACGATATTGATCAAAGCGCCCGCCAGCGTAGACGCCATAGCAAATTTCGGCGCTCCGTCCGCACGAATGATCGGATTCATTGCCTGCCCGAACATGTAAAAAGGAATTCCCAAAGAAATATAGAAAAAATATTCTTTGGAACAGGCAAAGGTCTGCGCATTTACCGTTCCGCCAAAGACCGTAATGATCGGTTCTGCAAAAACCAGATAAAGTATACATAAAACGATGCTTCCCGCAATCGTCATTACGACCGAATTTCCAACGCTTTTCTTCGCGCTTGACGCATCCTTTCTGCCTAGACATAAACTAACGTACGCGCAGCAGCCGTCTCCGATCATGACGGCAGCAGCCAGCGCGATAACCGTAAGCGGAAACACTACCGTATTGGCGGCATTTCCATAGGAGCCGAGATAATCGGCGTTTGCAATAAAAATCTGATCGACGATATTGTACAATGCTCCGACCAGAAGCGAAATGATACATGGAACCGCATACCTCCTCATCAGACCGGCGATGCTTTCCGTTCCTAAAAATTGATTTCCGTTTGTTTCATTTGTTTCCATTTTTTCTTCCTTTCCCTGCTGCAGCTTTCTATGTTTTTTTGATATAAAAAAAACGTGCGGCGCTCAACTGGATTTACGCATTGAGTGCTACACGTTCTTTTTGTATTTTACGCAAAAAAATTGAATTTGTCAAAAGGCAAAATGAAAAAAATTTGAAAAAATTTTTATGAAACGGAAATCTGTGCTTCCAGCGCTCCTGCCGCCGCCGCGACCGCATCCGGAATTCCGGCAGGGTTCTTTCCTCCGGCCTGCGCCATATTCGGACGGCCTCCGCCGCCGCCCTGCACTTTTCCGGCAATGGCTTTGATCAGGTTTCCGGCATGTGCGCCTTTTGCAATTGCGCCGTCGGTTGCCATTGCGATCAAGTTCACTTTTCCGTCGCTGGCGGAAGCAATTACCACCACGCCCTCTCCCAGTTTTGTCCTTAACTGGTCGCCGAGATCACGCAGTCCGTTCATGTCCACGCCGTCTACGCTTGCCGCAAGCAGCTTAACGCCCTTGACCTCCACAACCTGATCCATAACATCGCCCAAAGCTTCTTTTGCCGCTTTGCTCTTTAAGGACTCGTTTTCGCTCTGCAGCGCCTTGACCTCCGCCATCAGGTGTTCCAGACGCTCAACCAGATTGGCCGGCGTGGCTTTTACGACTTTTGCAGCCGCCTCTAATTCCTCCTCCAGCTTCCGGTAATAGGCAAAAACGTGATCGCCGGTCAGCGCTTCGATTCGTCGCACGCCCGCCGCTACGCCGCTTTCGGAAATAATCTTAAACGCGGCAATGTCGCCGGTATTTTTTACATGCGTGCCTCCGCAGAATTCCTTGGAGAAATTTCCCATTGATACTACGCGTACCGTTTCGCCGTATTTTTCGCCGAACAGCGCCATTGCGCCCGTTTTCTTCGCCTCGTCTACGGTCATGATATCCGTCCGCACGTCGATATGCTCCGCGATCTTTTCGTTGACCATCTCCTCAACGCTTTCCAGTTCTTCCGGAGTCATCGCCGCAAAATGGGAAAAATCGAAACGAGTCCGCTCGCTGTCCTGATAGGAGCCGGCCTGCTCGACATGCGTTCCCAGCACCTCGCGCAGCGCCTTCTGCAGCAGATGCGTTGCGGAATGGTTGCGGCAGGTTTTTTCCCGCAGATCCGGATCGACCTGAAGGTCAGCCGTTTCCCCGACACGCAGCATTCCCTCGGTTACATGCCCGATGTGTCCGTATTTGTTTCCGGCGAGCTTGACCACATCCTCTACTTCAAAGCATCCGCCGGAGGTTCGGATCACGCCTTTATCTCCCTGCTGTCCGCCCATCGTTGCATAGAACGGAGTTTTTTCCACGATAACCGTTCCTCTCTCTCCGTCCGAAAGCGCCTCGACCAGCTCCTCCTCCGTCGTCAGCACCGTAATTGCCGATGAAGCGGTCAGGCTGTCATACCCGACAAATTCGCTGGTAATCTTTGGATCGATCCGCTCATACACCGTAGCGTCCGCTCCCATATAATTGGTCGTTTTCCGCGCATTCCGCGCTTTTTTACGCTGTTCCTCCATGCAGGAGGCAAAACCGCCCTCATCATAAGAAAAGCCTTTTTCTTCCAAAATCTCCTGCGTCAGATCCACCGGAAAGCCATAGGTATCATAAAGCTTAAAGGTGTTTTCTCCGGACAGGATTTTTTCGTTCTTCTTTTCCATGTCCGCCATCATCTCGTTCAATATGGAAAGTCCCTGATCGATGGTTTTGTTAAACTTTTCTTCTTCCTGCGTCAGCACCTTAAAGATAAAGTCTTTTTTCTCATCCAGCTCCGGATATCCGTCCTTGCTCTCTTTTATGACCGTTTCCGACAGTTTTGCCAGAAATGTCCCTTCGATTCCCAGAATCCTTCCATGACGCGCGGCACGCCGGATCAGACGACGCAGCACGTATCCGCGTCCTTCATTCGACGGCATAACGCCGTCCGAAACCAGAAACGTCGAAGAACGGATGTGATCGGTAATCAGACGGATCGAAACATCGTCCATCGCATCCGTCCGGTAGGTTTTCCCAGACATCCGGCAGATCTCGTCACGAATGGCCTTCATCGTATCGATGTCAAAAACGGAATCCACATCCTGCATGACGACCGCAAGACGCTCCAATCCCATTCCGGTATCGATGTTTTTCTGGGAAAGCTCCTCGTAATTTCCTTTTCCGTCCCCTTCGAACTGGGTAAATACGTTATTCCATACTTCCATAAACCGGTCGCAGTCGCAGCCGACCTTGCAGTCCGGCTTTCCGCAGCCGTACTTTTCCCCGCGGTCATAGTAAATTTCGGAGCATGGACCGCATGGTCCCGCTCCATGCTCCCAGAAATTGTCGCATTCTCCGGTAACCGGATCGCGGTAAAAACGGGTAATCCGTTCCTCAGGGATTCCGATCTCCTGATTCCAGATGGCAAAAGCCTCGTCATCTTCTCCGTAGATGGACGGATAAAGACGCTCCGGCTCAAGTCCCAGCACCTCCGTTAAAAATTCCCAGCTCCACGCAATGGCTTCTTTCTTAAAATAATCGCCAAATGAAAAATTGCCGAGCATTTCAAAAAAGGTCAGATGACGCGCGGTTTTCCCGACGTTTTCAATATCGCCTGTCCGCACGCACTTCTGACAGGTGGTCACGCGCCTTCTCGGCGGTATCTCCTGTCCCGTAAAATACGGCTTGAGCGGCGCCATTCCCGCATTGATCAGCAGCAGACTGTTGTCATTATGCGGAACCAAAGAAAAGCTCTTCATGGCAAGATGTTCCTTGCTTTCAAAGAACTCCAGATACATGCGGCGCAGTTCGTTTACGCCATAATTCTTTTTCATAACCAAATGCCTCCAAAATTATAACTTCTCTTCTGCGGCTGCCTGATCTTTTTGTTTTGCATCTTTTTTCTTACGCAAACGGATGCCGATCATCGCGCCAATGCCTCCCAGCGCCGCCAGAAGAACCAAAATAACAAGATACTGTAAGATACAAAGTAAAAAACTGATTGCCATATCCTTCTCCTTTCTTCCATAAAGGAATTACCAAAACTTTATTTATTATAAATGAAGTTGCCGGCAAATTCAATATCCGCGAAATACTATTTTCCCTGCTATTTTCCCTGCCGGTCTTCCCCGAACAGAAAAACTTGATTTTCCCTTTCGATCTCCATGACGCGCTCTGCCATTTCCCGATTGGAGATCTGTTTCTTATATGCCGCGATCCCCGAATAATCCTGCCACATATGCATCGGGAACACATATTCGGCATCGGTATTTTTCAAAAAGAAATCAAATCCCTGAAACTGATGCTCCTTCAGCCGCGGATCCATCGGCACGAACGCCACATTGATCGGGTAACGCGACAGATTCCGGATCTGGTGGCGGTAGTTTCGCTGCATACTGCCGTTGAGCAGGCCTCCCGCTCCCTCCCAGCACCAGTCGTTTAAATCGCCGGCATGAAAGAAGGAAACGCCGTTGCTTTCCACATAAAAGGCAACTCCCGCATCTGTAGAGCGAAACGTCCGGATGGTCAGATCATCCAGCTCATACTTGTGTTCGGGCGTCACAAAAAGCGCCTTTTCCCGAACGGCGGGCGAAATCCCATGCTTGTCCAAAAAATTCGGACTAATACGGATATCGCGGGACAGCACGTAACGGATCTTCGGGTACTGCTTGTCCCAACGCAGGATGTCCATATCGAAATGATCGCGGTGGCTGTGGCTTGCAAACATGTAAATGCGGGTATTTTTCTCATATGACGGTACTTTTCCGGTAAAATGATACCCGTTTACCCGATTTCCGTCAAAGTAGTCAAAAATCAGGACTTTATCATCCACCTCGACCAGAAAACAACTGTGATGAAGAAAGATTATCTGCATAGAACCTCCATCCTTTCTCCGATTTCCCGAAGGAAGTCATCCACCAGCGCGCCGAATTTCTGCGCAGACCGATCCGCCGCCTGCTGCACCTCGGCATGGGAAAGCGGCTGGGAAGAAATGCCTGCCGCCAGATTGGAAATGCAGGAAATTCCTGCCACGCGCATTCCCATATGATGCGCGGCAACCGCCTCGCACGCCGTACTCATTCCTACGGCATCCGCCCCTAAAAGCCGGCACATTTGAACCTCCTGCGGCGTTTCGTACTGCGGTCCGCTCATTTGCAGGTATGTCCCCTCCCACAGGGGAAGCTGTCTGTTTTGCGCCGCCTGACGTATGATCTCTTGAAGTTTTTTGTCGTAAATCTGGCTCATATCCGGAAAACGCTCTCCCAGCTCCCCGATGTTTGCCCCAATCAGCGGAGACGGTACAAAACTGGCGATCTGTCCGGTAATCATCATGAGATCGCCCGCGTGCATCCCTTCTTTGATCCCTCCTGCCGCATTGGTCAAAAGCAGCACCTTTGCGCCCATTTTCCCCATCAGGCGGATCGGAAGCACGACGTCGCTCATCGGATAACCTTCGTAATAATGCACCCTTCCCTGCATACAGACTACAGGAACCTCTCCGGCGTACCCAAAGAGGAACCTGCCCTTATGCCCCGAAACGGTTGATACCGGAAATCCTTCGATCTGACTGTAATCCAAAGTCTGCACAACACGAAGCTTCTCTGCATAGCCGCCCAGTCCCGAGCCCAGCACAAGCGCTGCCTGCGGTACAAAATCAATGCGCTGCCTTAGACTTTTTTCACACTGCTTTAACTTTTCCTCTGCCGGATTCATCGGTTACGTTCCTTTCTGATTTCTTTTCAAGACTTTTATGTATTATAACAGATTTTATATGATAATACAAATCAGTCCGCCGTTGCTGTCGTTGACGATCTTTTGCATCGTGTCCTGAAGCTTCATCTGGCATTCATCATCCATCTGCGCAATTTTGCTGCGAATGCCGTCCTCCATCAGCTCCCCGACCGATTTTCCGAAAATATTGGTCGTCCAGATGCCCTCCTTGCTCTCCTCGCCTTCTTTGATATATGCGATCAGGTCTTCCGCCTGCTCTTTGCTGCCGACGATCGGCGCGATTTCCGTTTCAATATTCGCTTTGATCATATGGATAGACGGCGATACGGCTTTCATTTTTACGCCGTATTTGTTTCCATGTGAGATCAGCACCGGATTTTCCATCGATATATCGGAAAGTCCCGGCATTACTACGCCGTACCCTTTTTGCCGAACCGCTTCAATGGCATCCTGAACCTTTTCATACTCCGACTTTTTCGCCGCCAGCTCGCGGATCATGGAGATCATCTGATACTCTCCGGTAATCGGAACGCCGGTCATTTCGCTGATATTTTCGAAATAATACTTCTCCTCTACATCCAGCCGCACCAGAACGGAGCCGTCGGAAAGGCTGATCTTATGGGTGTTGATGCTTTTTACATAGTTTTCCCCGCTCTCTCCCTCCGGAAATACCTGCTTCCAGTCTTCTTTGTACACATCGTGCATTTTATTTACTTTATTTAAAATCTGAAACGCGCAGCCGATCAGATTCTTCTTGATCTTATGGTCGGACGGAAGCATTTCAATCCATTTCGGGATAAAAAAGTCCATTCTTGTGACCGGAAACTCATACAAAATGGTTTCTAAGATCTGAAAAACGTCTTCCTTTCGCATCTGCTGGCAATTGACCGGAATGACCGGAGTGTGGTATTCCTGCTCCATATTTTCCTTTAACCGGCGCGTTTCCTCGCTGTAAGGCTTGCTGCAGTTTAACACGATAACAAACGGTTTTTGGATTTCCTGAAGCTCATGAACGGTATTGCGCTCGGCTTCTATGTAATTGTCGCGCTGCAATTCCCCTACGCTTCCGTCCGTCGTCAAAACGATTCCGATCGTCGCGTGATCGCGTATGACCTTCTGCGTCCCGATGCGCGCCGCGTCTACAAACGGGATTTCCTCCTCAAACCAGGGGGTTTTTACCATACGGTTTCCGTCTTCCTCCATATGTCCGCTTGCCCCTTCTACCATAAAACCGACGCAGTCGATCAGCCGCACCCGTATCTCGCTTTCGTCCGCAAGCGTCAGCGCAGCCGCCTCCTGCGGAATAAATTTCGGCTCCGTAGTCATAATGGTTTTTCCCTGCGCGGACTGCGGCAGCTCGTCGATCGTGCGCTCCCTCTGGTTTTCATCCTCCATGTACGGCAGCACGCACAAATCCATAAAACGCTTGATAAATGTGGATTTCCCGGTTCTTACCGGCCCGACGACGCCGATATAGATTTCCCCATTGGTGCGCCCCTGAATGTCTTTATACAGATGAAACTCTTTATTTGATCTCTCCATAAAAATATCCCCTTTTCTCATATATGGATAATATATGGGTAAGGGGATATAAATATGCTTATGTTTCCCAAAGGATTGTCAGATTATTTTTTTGCCGCCTTTTTTTGCTTTTCTTTTGCTTCTTTTTCTTCCTCTTCCAGCTTCTTTGGATTGACGCGCGCATACATAACCATGTATTTGTACAGCCGTCTTGCCAGCTGGCCGTTGATCTGTTCCTCGGTCGCGCGCCACTTCCAGTTATCGCCCAAAGTGGACGGGGTATTGATCCTTGCTTCGGAGCCTAGTCCGAGCAGATCCTGAAACGGTACGATCGCCAGATCGGCTACGGATGCCCATGCGCCCCGCATCATGCCCCAGTTGTACCCTTCCTCTTTCGTCAGGTTCAGATATTCTTTGGCATACTTTACGGAGGCTTTCGGAGCCGTCTTCATCCATCCCATTACGGTATCGTTGTCATGCGTTCCGGTATATACGACGCAATGCTTCGGATAATTGTGCGGAAGATAATCGCTGTCTTCTCTGGAATCAAAGGCAAACTGGATGACTTTCATTCCCGGGAAGCCGGAATCCTTCAGAAGTTTATGTACGGACGGCGTCAAAAATCCAAGATCCTCTACGATGATCGGCAGTCTGCCAAGCTTTTCTTCCATCGTGCGGAAAAGATCAATGCCCGGTCCTTTTTTCCATTTTCCGTTCTTTGCGGTATCGTCCTTCGCCGGAATCGCATAATAGGAGTCAAATCCGCGAAAATGATCGATCCGGACAATGTCGTAGAGCTTTGCCATCGCGGCAATCCGTTTCGTCCACCATGCATAGCCGTCTTTTTTCATGACGTCCCAGCGGAACAGCGGGTTCCCCCACAACTGGCCGTCGGCGGAAAAAGCGTCCGGCGGACAGCCTGCTACTTCGATCGGATTTAATTCCTTATCCAGATAAAACTGCTTCGGATTCGCCCAGACGTCCGCGCTGTCTCCGGATACGTAAATCGGGACATCCCCGATGATGTCAATGCCCTTTTGGTTGGCGTACGCTTTCAGTTCCTTCCACTGCTTGAAAAACAGATACTGAAGCATACGGTAAAATTCCATGTCTTTGGCATATTTCTCTTTTGCCTTTTCAAGCGCCGCCTTTTTACGAAGCTTTAGGTCTTCCTCCCACTCTGACCATGCAATACCGCCATTTGCATCTTTAAGCGCCATAAACAGTACGTAATCTTCCAGCCATTCCTGCTCTTTTTCGCAAAAACCGGCAAAATCCTCCGGTGTATTTTCCATAAAACGGTCAAACGCTTTTTTCAGAAGTGCATATCTGGACACGTACATCGTCCCGTAATCCACATATTTTTCGCTTCCTCCCCAGTCGAAGGACTCGCATTCTTTTTTCTTTAAGAGTTTTTCCCTGCACAGATATTCCAGATCAATAAAATACGGATTTCCCGCGAAGCTGGAAAACGACTGGTATGGGGAATCGCCGTAGCTGGTCGGACAAATCGGGAGAATCTGCCAATATTTCTGTCCTGATTTTTCCAGAAAATCCACGAATTTCCTCGCGGCCTTTCCCATTGTTCCAATCCCGTATGGCGATGGTAATGAAGAGATTGGCATTAGAACGCCACATGTTCTCATTTTAATTTCCTCCTAGATGCTTTGGTATTGTCTTATTCTATCATATCATCCTTTTGCCTGACCTGCAATATTCCTTTTTGAAAATTGGAGCCTTTTTCCGATTTCCGTCTGCACCCTTGCCAATTCCAACCGTCAATGCTACTATAGTTGATAAATAAAAGGTTTCAGAGAAATGGAGAAGGCTATGAACGAAACAGTCAGACAAACGATGAAAACTATCATAAAACGGGGAGCCATATCCGTTAAATGGGTAATAGCAGCCGTAATCGTCGGCATCATCGTGGGATTCTGCGGCACGCTGTTTTACTTCGGCATGGCGTTTGTCACGCTGCTGCGCGAACAAAATCCCTGGCTGATCTTCCTTCTGCCGGTCGGTGGACTGGGGATTGTCAGCCTGTATCATCTTTTAAACCGCGAGAAGGATACGGGAACCAATCTGGTTATTTCCGCCATTCATTCCGGAGACGAGCTTCCCCTGCGCGTGGCTCCGCTGATCTTTTTATCCACCCTGATTACCCACCTGTTCGGCGGCTCCGCCGGAAGGGAGGGCGCCGCGCTGCAGATCGGCGGCAGCATTGCCAACGGACTGGGCAAGCTGTTCCGCTTTGACGAAAAAGATAAGCACGTTATGATCATGTGCGGCATGAGCGCCGCTTTTTCCGCTGTTTTCGGAACTCCGATGGCAGCCGCCATCTTTTCTATGGAAATGATCAGCGTCGGCGTCATGTATTATATCGCGCTTGTTCCCTGCGTCGTCAGCGCGCTGACCGCACAGGGCATTGCACGCATGTTTGGCGTCGGAAGGGAATTCTTTGCCATCAAGCAGTTTCCGGCATTTAAGCTTTCCTCCGCGGTTAAAATTTCATTGCTTGCCATCCTCTGCGCCTTTGTCAGCATTCTGCTCTGCGTCGTTTTGCATCAGGCGCAGGCGCTGTACCGCAGGCTGATCTCCAATGCGTATCTGCGCATCTTCGCCGGAGGCTGCATTGTGCTGCTTCTGACGCTTTTAATCGGAAATCGGGATTACAACGGCGCCGGAATGCAGGTCATTGCGCGCTGTTTCAACGGCTCGGTACGTCCGGAAGCGTTTTTGCTGAAAATCCTCCTGACCGCGCTGACGCTTGGCGCCGGTTACAAAGGCGGCGAGATCGTTCCTTCTTTTTTCGTCGGCGCAGCCTTCGGCTGCCTTTTCGGAAATCTGATCGGTTTTTCGCCCGCGCTGTGTGCAGCAGCCGGAATGTCTGCGGTATTCTGCGGCGTAACCAACTGTCCGATCAGCTCTCTTTTGATCAGCTTTGAGCTGTTCGGTTATGAGGGAATGCCTTATTTTCTGCTGGCGACCGCCTTCAGCTACAGCTTTTCCGGCTATTTCGGCCTGTACCAGAGCCAGAAGATCCTCTATTCCAAGTACAAAACCGATTTTATCAACCGCTCCACGCACTAATGCGCCCCATGCCTATTGGCTATCGTTTAACTGATCTTAACTGCGGCCAGACAGGACAGTCCTTTTACTACGGTCTGGTCTGCGATGCTTCTTAAACATTCGATGCCGGCTTTTTTGTCCTCCACATATACATTAAACGCTCCGGACTCCGGAAGCGAAACCGTAATTTCTTCCCGATTCGCATTGTATACGACAAAAAGGGTTTCTTCCTCTGTCTGGATGGTAAAGGCCACGACGTTCGGCTGTTCGGTCTCCAAAAACCGCAGACTCCGGTTGACCTCCTCCGCTGCTGCCAGCCGAAGGCTTCTGTGCTGTCGGCGAAAAGCGATCAGTCCCTGATAATAACGGTATAATTCCTCTTTTTCCGCTAACTGGCTGTATTTGATGCTGTTGACCCCGATCGGCAGATCGTAGCTGTTTTCCGATAACATGCCGGTGTTCGGATCCGGCTTCGTCCGTCCAAATTCCTCTCCCGAAAGGAGGAACGGAATGCCCTGCGAGGTAAATACGATGGCTGCGCTCAGACGGTTCATTGCCAGACGCTCCTCCTCGGAGGTTTCCGGTGCGGAAACGGAGAGTTTATCCCAAAGCGTCAGATTATCGTGGCAGGATACGTAATTGATGACGTCTGACGGATTCTTTGCCCATGGGCCGGATGGAGTAAAGGTATATGCTTTATAATCCACCTGAGGATGCGCGGCGGCTCCGACAACGGAATAACGAATGGCATTTTCCATTCCCAGTCTTCCGCTTACGAACCCTCGCTCCTGAGGATAGAAAACATGTCCGCGAACCGTATCGCGTATATCGTCGGAAAATGCTCCTACTCCGTTCAGCTTGGAAATATTGGTCTTTACCGCGCGTTTGGCTTCCGGCAGCACAGACGCTCCGCCGGTCCAGCCTTCTCCGTAGATCAGGATGTGCGGATTGATCTGCTGCAGCTCGTCGGTAAGCTTCTGCATGGTTTCCAGATCCAGACATCCCATCAGATCAAACCGGAAACCGTCGATGTGGTATTCCTTTGCCCAATAAACGACGGAATCAATGATATATTTCTGCGCCATCGGCCGCTCGGAGGCAATTTCATTGCCGCATGCCGATGCGTCCGAATAGCCGTTTTCTGTTTTTCGGAAATAGTAATCCGGAGCCGTATTCTGGAAACAGCTTCCCTCGATATGGAACGCATGGTTGAACACGACATCCATGATCACGCCGATCCCCGCCTGATGAAACGCCTGCACCATCTGCTTGAATTCGCGGATGCGCACCTCTCCATGATACGGATCCGTCGAATACGAGCCTTCCGGCACATTGTAATGAACCGGATCGTAACCCCAGTTGTACTGCTCCTTTTCCGAAGCTTCATCAATGCTTCCAAAATCAAAAACCGGCATTAGCTGCACATGCGTAATGCCCAGATGCTTTAGATAATCCAATCCGGTCGAAAACCCGTCCGGATTTTTCGTGCCCTGCTCCGTAAGGCCGAGATATTTGCCCCTGTGACGGATTCCGGAGGAACGCTCCGCCGTCATGTCCGCGACGGAAAGCTCGTAAATGACCGCATCCGTTTTCTGCTCCGGCTCCGGCCCCTTGTCATCCAAAAAACCGTCCGGATTAGTGGACATCAGGTCAACGACCATTGCCCGCTGCCCGTTCACGCCTACGGCGCGCGCATACGGATCCGCCGTTTCCCGCTCCGTATGGTCAATCTTGACCAGATACGTATAATAAATTCCGGAGAGATCGCCCCTTTTCTGATAGATCCATGTCCCATGACGATCCTTTGTCATCAACGCTTTATCGATCAGGTTATTGCCGCTTCCCTCCCGATACAGGCAAATGGTAACCGACTCAGCCGTCGGCGCCCATACGCGGAAACAAGTCTTTTCTTCTGTATAAACCGCGCCCAGATCATCTCCGAGATACGCGTCTTTGTATGCATCCATATAATCAATCATAAAAACTCCTTTTTGTACGAGAAAGAATTAGAAAACTTTCGCTTTTTTTCGTGTTTGCTGCTTTGTTTCATTGTATTTGAATTCAAAAGCAAAGTAAATCGGGAAATTAGCCTAACTTTTTTATAAAATTTTGGTCAAATTGATAGCCGCTTTCGTATTTTAAAAGAAAAGAATGCGCTTTCGCGCATCCTTTTAACAGATACGGCACCAAACCGTTCAGCGCCGCCGCAAAACAGCGCTGCAAAACAAAGCCTGCGTACCGATGAGAAACGTTTCCTGTCAGCCTCTCGATTATGCGTTTGTCGCCGTTTTTAACGCTTCCAGCACCTGAATTGCCTTTCCGCTGTCCAGAATTTCCTCCGCGAGGCGGATGCCCTCCGCAATGTCTTTGGTTTTTCCCGTAACATAGAGAGCGGCTCCTGCGTTAAGAAGCACGATATCGCGCTTTGCGCCCTTCTCTTTTCCGGAGAGGATATCTCTGGTAATCTGTGCGTTAATCGCTCCGTCGCCGCCCTGAAGGTCGGTCAGGCTGCAGCATTCAAAGCCGAACTGTTCCGGCGCAATCTGATACGTGGTTACTTTTTGGTCTTTGATCTCCGATACTACGCTTGGTCCGGTAAGGGTAATCTCATCCATATTGTCCATTCCGCTGACAACCAGCGCGCGCTCTACTCCCATGTTCATCATGGCGCCCGCAATTACTTCGGTCAGCATCGGATTATATACGCCTACCAGCATGACCTTTGCACGCGACGGATTCGACAGCGGCCCTAAAATATTAAATACGGTACGGAAGCCCAGCTCTTTTCTGACCGGTCCGACATATTTCATCGCCGGATTAAAGTGCGGCGCGAACATAAAACCGATTCCAACCTCCTCGACACATTTCTGCACAACCTCCGGATCGGCTGCAATATTGACGCCCAGCGCTTCCAGCACATCGCCCGCCCCGCTTTTGGACGAGATGGAGCGGTTGCCATGCTTCGCTACCGGCACTCCTGCCGCCGCCACTACAAAGGAAGACGTTGTGGAAATATTAAAGGAATACGTGCAGTCGCCTCCTGTTCCGACAAAATCCACATAATTATCCAGCTTCGGGGCGATCGTATTGGCTTTATCCCTCAAAACCGTTGCAAAACCCGTAATTTCTTCGAGCGTTTCTCCTTTCATGCGGAGTGCGGTCAGACATGCGGCGATCTGCGCCGGAGTCGCCTGTCCCGTCAGGATCAGCTCCTGTGCGTGCATCGCTTCTTTTGTCGTCAGATCCTGTCCTGCGGTCAATTTGCTTAAAATTTCTTTCATTCTTGTTTCCTCCAATCATTCTTTTCTTTCATTTTTATTTTTTATAAACGGTTTAACTCCTGTTTAAAGGTACGGCAGTACTCTGCGGCTGCTTCCGGCCGGAAATCCTGTTCTCTCAGCAGCTCGATAAAATGCGAGCCTACGATTGCGCCGTCTATGATCTCCTTCATCGGTCTTACGTCCTCCGCGGTACGGATGCCGAAGCCCATCATAACCGGAATCTTCGACTGTTCTTTTACCGAAGTCAGATAGCTGATGACCTCCCGATGAAAATCCGCCGACTGTCCGGTCACTCCCATCGACGACACGCAGTATACAAATCCGCGCGCCCTCTCCAGAATCTTTGGCACGCGATCTTTGGAGACCGGAGAAACCAACTGGATGAAAATAGTGCTGTCCGTTTTGCCCAATGCCTGAAGCAGTTCGTCCTGCTCCTCAAACGGAAGATCCGGAATGATCAGTCCGTCTACCCCCGCACAGCTGCATTTTTCTACAAACGCCTCCAGTCCGTAATGCAGTACGGAGTTGTAGTACATCATAAAAACGATGGGAACCGCAACGCCCTCCCTTCGTATTTCCTCCATCAGGGAAAACGTCTTTTCCAGCGTCGCACCGTTTTGGATTGCCTCATAGGAGGCCGCCTGAATGACCGGACCGTCCGCGACCGGATCGGAAAACGGAATTCCCAGCTCAATGATATCCGTTCCCGCCTGTTCCTGCGCCTGAATGATCGCCTTTGTTTTGGCGTAATCCGGCAGTCCTGCCGTAATATAAGTAATAAATGCTTTTTCCTTTTTTTCTTTCAGCGCCGCAAGCGCCTGTTCAATACGATTCATAACAGCCTCCTCATCAATTCAGATAACCTTTTCCCGCCAGATAATCCGAAATCGTATTCACGTCCTTGTCTCCTCTGCCGGATAAACACAGCACCATACTCTGCTCCATAGTCATTTCTTTTGCTTTTTTCTTTGCATACGCCAGCGCATGCGCACTCTCGATGGCGGGAATAATGCCCTCCAGCCGGCAGAGTTCTACCAAAGCATCCATCGCCTCCGCGTCCGTTACCGATACATAAGAAGCGCGTCCCGTATCCCTTAAATATGCATGCTCCGGCCCTACGCCCGGATAATCCAGTCCTGCGGAAATCGAATGTGCAAGCTGCACGTTTCCGTTTTCATCCTGAAGCAGATAAGAGCGCATTCCATGCAGAACTCCCGGTGCGCCAAGCGCCATAGCGGACGCGTGTTTTCCCGTCTCGATGCCTAATCCCGCCGCTTCGACGCCGATCAGCGCTACCTCCGGCTCTCCGATAAATTCCGCAAACATGCCGATGGAATTGGAGCCTCCTCCGACACATGCCATAACGACGTCGGGATTGCGTCCTTCGATCTCCATATGCTGTCTTTTCGCCTCGCGGCTGATGACGCTCTGGAATTCCTTTACCATCTTTGGGTACGGGTACGGTCCGACCGCCGAACCGATGACGTAAAACGTATCCTCCGCTGTTTTCGCCCATGTGCGGATGGCTTCGTTGGTCGCGTCTTTTAACGTATTGCTTCCGGACTCTACCGATACGACGGACGCGCCCAGCATTTCCATACGCAGCACATTCAGCTTCTGACGCTCGATGTCTTCTTTTCCCATATATACGGTGCATTCCATATCAAACAGCGCCGCGCCCGTCGCCGTTGCCACGCCATGCTGCCCCGCTCCTGTCTCCGCGATGACCTTTGTTTTTCCCATGCGCTTCGCCAGAAGAATCTGTCCGATCACGTTATTGATCTTGTGCGCGCCGGTATGGTTTAAATCCTCCCGCTTCAAATAGATTTTCGTGCCGTATGCTTCGCTGAGCCGCTTTGCATAGTAAAGCGGCGTTTCCCGCCCCACATACTGCCTGAGATAATCGTGATACTGCTCCATAAACTTCGGATCCCGAATGGCGTCCTCAAAAGCCGCGTCCAGCTCCTCTAATGTATTCATCAGCGATTCCGCGACATACTGACCGCCAAATTCTCCATAATATGCTTTTTTATTCATATGCCCTTACCCTTTCCATAAATTCTAAGATCCGCTTCCGGTCTTTTCCAAAAGCACCCTCTACGCCGGAGCTGACATCGACCGCATCCGGTTCAAACATTTCGATCGCCCTGCCGACGTTCTCCGCATTCA
>CANQCX010000008.1 GCA_947591115.1 uncultured Lachnospiraceae bacterium
GAAATGAAAATGCTTCATAAAATAAAGCGAAAATCCCAAATAAACGACAGCCAGAAGCGCTGCAGCAGTCCCTCCTGTGATGAGGAGGATCTTCTTGATATTCTTTCCGGCAGCCGCCGGTACCTTTGCAGCCGTATTCTCTTTTGCATCGGTATTTTCTTTGGCATCCGTATTTACTTTTGCATCGGTATTTTCTTTGGCATCTTTTTTCATTTGTATGATTGATCCTTTCGTAACACCTGCTGTTTTTGCGTATCTTCTATTATACTAGCCTGTCCGAGAAAGTCAATAAAACCTTTTGCACAAATCCGGCTTCAAAAATCCGGCAATTTATTAAGATTTTCATAAAATTCCTTAAGAATGCTAAAATAGAATTGTAGAGAAAAAAATGCTGTGCTATAATTTGCCTCGAAATCAATCCTAACATTGTGGAGGGTGCATATGCAGAAGACGAAAAATTTTGTTTCTGAGCTATATGAAAAATACAAGCACTTATTGATCTTATCCTATTTCATCGTATATCTGATCTGGTTTCAATATATTGAAAAAACCGTCACTACGGACTTTCACGTGATCCATACATGGCTGGACGACCAGATCCCGTTCTGTGAATATTTTATCATCCCGTACCTGCTCTGGTTCGGCTATGTGGCATGGGGCATCGCATACTTTGCGTTTCACAACAAAAGCGACTACTACCGTCTCTGTGCGTTTTTGTTTACGGGCATGACCGTTTTTCTCCTTGTGTCCACCCTCTATCCGAACGGACATTACCTGCGCCCGCACTATTTTGCGCACCACAACTTTTATACCATGCTCTGCGAATGGCTGTACACGAACGATACCGCGACGAATCTGTTTCCAAGCATTCACGTATATAATTCCATTGGCATTCATCTTGCCGTTATGCAGAGTGACGAATTTAAAGAACACCGCACCGTCCGGACGCTTTCGTTTCTTTTGATGGTCAGCATCATACTGGCTACCATGTTCCTAAAGCAGCATTCCGTATTTGACGTAACGACGGCGCTGATCCTTGCGTTTGTCATGTACCGGATCGTTTATACGCACAAATGGTCGAACACCTTTTCCCGTTCTTCCGTACAGAAAAACCGCCTGCCGCAGATGTAACCGCGGCGGCGGTTTTTTTTCTAAAAAATGCAAATTGCTTTCTTGCGCTTATGCGCATCCGCCGGACTGCTGCGTTTGCTGCCGGTCACGCGGTTTCATGTACGTTCAGCCATGCGCAGATATCCTTGTATACCTTCTTCCGGTCTGTTTCGTTTAAGATCTCATGCCGGTCGTTTTCATAGAGTTTATAGGTCAGGTCTTTCATCCCCGCCTCCCGAAACATGTGGTAAACCTTCTTGACGCCCGCTCCCATATCCCCGACCGGATCGTCCGCTCCGGAGATAAAAAATACCGGAAGCTCCTTCGGGAGCTTTTGAATATTCTCCTCACTGCAGGAAAAAAGCACCGCTTCAAACAGTCCCATGTAGCCGTTTAAGGTAAACCGAAACGTGCATTTGGGATCGGAATAGTATTTTTTTACAATCTCCTCGTCTTTCGTCAGCCAGCTGTTTTTCGTATCTTTTCCGGTCAGGTCATAGCGTTTGTATGGTTTTCCAAACGACAGATCGGCAACCATTTTGCTGCGGTAATGCCATCCCCGAAGCGCCGCGATGCATCGGGTTATCGTCATTCCAAGCTTGGTCGTGCCAGCCGGTACGTATCCGGTCCCCATAATAATGGCGCCCTGAAGGTCATGGGAATGCAGCACCAGATATTTGCGCAGCATATAAGAACCCATGCTGTGCCCCAGCATAAAATAAGGCACTCCCGAATAGACCTTTTGTACTGTGGTCCGAAGCGTATGCATGTCCCCGATCAGCAGATCGCTCGGATCCGGTCTTCCGAAATATCCCCAGTTTTCTTCTCCGGTAATGGAATCTCCATGTCCGATGTGGTCGTGTCCGACTACCAGATACCCTTTCTTGGTCAGATATTCGGCGAACGGCTCATACCGTTTGATGTACTCGACCATGCCATGTGTGATCTGAAGGATCGCGTGGAATTCTCCGGAATCCGGCATCCATTTTACAGCGTGAACCGTCGTTTTTCCGTCTTTGGACAAAAACGTAAATCCCTCCGTAATCATTGTATCCCCCCTTTTGCTTCTCTCTTGTATTTCGATTACCGCGGACGGTAATGTTTTGCAGCCGTAAATAAAGAAGTCATCGTATCTTCGACCTCCTGAAGGCTCTTTTCCTGCGTGCTGATCTCCTCCTCGATATCCCCGAGCTGGAGCCGGTTGCGCTCTCCGGATTTGATGATCTCCTCCTGAAAGCTGCGTATGCCGCCAAGCTGTTCTTTCATTGCCGGCACATCCTCGGACAGCGCGCGCATTGCCGCCGACTGACGGGCGTGTTTTAAATTGTTCTGGCAGGAGCGCATCAGTTTTGCGGTAGAAACGTTGTTCTCTTTTAACAGGCTGACAAGATGATGAACGGTTTCCTCCAATTCGGAAATCCGCTTGTCCTGCCCCATGATCTCCGTTTTTAAATTTCTCGCGGAGGCTTCGTACTTCATGGCATACGTGCGGACGTCTTCCGCTGCGGATACGAACTGCCTGCCGTATTCGCCCATTCTTCCGGCCTCGATCGCGGCATTGAGCGCCAGCACGCTCATCTGTCTGCCGTATTCGCCCATTTCCTCCAGCGACTGCAGCGCCTGTTTCTGCTGCTCCTTTAATTCCGCCGGAAGCTCGTTTAAGTATTTGGAGGGCGAGGTAAAATGCTTGTTTTCCTCCACAAGCTGCTCCGCCTCCTGCATCTGCTGCTCTAATTTATCGCAGATCCCCGTATATTCCCGCTCCGACTGCTGCAGGGCGTTTCGGTGTTCTTCTAACGTATGCGTCAGGGAAGCCGCCGATTCTACGTTCTGCTGGGCGGATTCCGTAACCGATTTCAGGTTGTCCGAAACCTGCTTTAAATCGACGCGCATCTGCTTGCGCGACTCTCTTGTTTCGGAAAAGACCGCGTCCATCGCGCCTTTTTTCTCCGAAAGCTGCCCGATGATCTGTCCTCCGCGCTCCAGCGAGCTTTGTATTCTGTCGTATTCTTCCTGACTGATCCTTTTTTTATTTCCAAACATGTCATTCTGCCTCCATTTTGTCCTATTTTATTTTACAATGGTCAGACCGCTTTTTCAATGATAATATTGAATTTCAAACTGCAGGTTTTCCATTTCCCGATAAACATGGATGACCGGCTCATAAACAACCGACAGTACAATGGCGTTTTCCCAGCCATGCATTGCAGCCTCCACTTCTGTTTTCCCAAATTTTTCGGAAAAATAGCCGCAGAAATTGTCGATATTCCCGAAATAAATGGCGGACACCGGCCGTCCGCTCTGGGAAATCATCTGCAGACGCAGCACGTTTTGGTTTTTCCCGATCCGCCACATCCGCCGGATGCGCAGATTCCGGTCGGCAAATACCGGACGTTCATTTCCCTTTCCGAACGGTTTTAACAGGGAAAATTCCCTTACCAGCTCCATGCTCACATAGTCCACCGGCATCGGAACGTCGATCCGTATTTTCGGAAGCAGTTCTTCCTCCGTCAGCGTGCAGTTTTCATTGAGCCGCTTTCTCAGACAGCCGACAGAAGCCTCCGCCATAGAAAATCCCGCCGCCATCGGATGACCGCCGAATTTGAAAAACAGCTCCTGACACCTGCAGAGTTCCTCATACATGGAATACGTTTCGATCGAGCGGCCGGAGCCTTTGACGCCGTCCGTACTTTTTGTCAGAATAAACACCGGCTTGTGATATTCTTCGCGGATCCTTCCGGCAATGATTCCGGCGATGCTTTCATGTACTTCGGGCAGATAAATGACCAGCACCCGATCGTTTTCATACCCTTCCCGCTCATAGACTTCTTTGGCTTCCTCTACGCCCTGCTCGGTCAGCTTCTTCCTCTCGTCATTTAACACAACAAGCTCGTCCGCCGCCAGCGCCGCTTTGTTTTCGTCTTCCATAAACAGCAGCTCCAGCGCGCGCTTTGCCGTATCCAGCCTTCCGCTGGCGTTGATGCAGGGACCCAGCACAAAGCCGAAATGATACGTTCCGATCTGCTCCGGCTCCAGTCCGCAGCGCGCGATCAGCGCTTTCATTCCGACATTTGAGGTTACGCGGATGCGCCGGATTCCCTCTTTGACCAGAATCCGGTTTTCCCCTTTTAACGACATTACGTCGCAGACGGTTGCAAACGCTACATTTTCCAGAAAAGCCTCCGCCTGTTCTTTTTTGCGTCCTGTTTTTTCATATAAAATACAGACGGTTTTCCATGCGACCGCCGCGCCGCAAAGGTCTTTGTTGGGATAGCCGCAGTCCCTCTGGCGGGGATTTACGACTGCATCCGCTTTGTTATCTCCTTCCAGCGGCGGCTCATGGTGGTCGGTTACCAGCACCGTCATTCCCAGTGATTTGGCGTATGCGATCTCCTCCCTTGCGGAAATTCCGTTATCGCAGGTCAGCAGGGTATCGACTCCGTCTGCATAAGCCTCCTGAATCAGCCTGCGGTTGATCCCGTAGCCGTCTTTGATCCGGTCGGGTATCTGCACGCTGACGTCTGCGCCGCACAAGAGCAGCGCCTTTTTTAAAATGTAGGAAGCCATTACCCCGTCGATGTCATAATCCCCGATGATCCGGATCGAGCGTTTTTGCCGGATCCGCTCAAGCAGAAGATCGGTCAGAAGATCAGCGTCCTTTAAAAGATGCGGATCGTACAAATCCTCTATTTTTCCATACAGGTATCTTTGAATCTCTTCATCCCCAACTACGCCGCGGTTATGGATGATCCTTGCCGTTACCTGATCGATCCCAAATTTTTCCCCGATTCCCTGAAAATCCGCTTTTTTATTGATGGTTACCCATTTTTCCATAACATCCTTACCGTATCTTTCTTTTGGATGCCCCGTTTGGTTCCGCGGCATCCGCTTTTTCTATACCAATTCCGCAATCCGCGTGACCGCGACATAAATGGCGGAAATTTCGTACCATGTGCGATAGTCCACGTCGCCCGTTACCGGAAGTCCGAAGATCGACTGGAACCGGCGTACCGCCTGTCTGGTGCTGCTGCCGTAAATGCCGTCCGGCGTGACGGTCGGTATCGCCGGATATGCTTTTGATATACGGGCAAGCTGCTCCTGAAGCTGGCGCACCTTGTTTCCGGTGGAACCGACGGACAGATTGTACCCCGGCCATGACGCCGGTATTCCGGAAATGCCTTCCGCAGTGTTGATGTAAAGACTGTTTCCGTAATAATTGCGCAGGATTTCAATCGTGGAATATCCCTGATCGCCCAGATACTTACTGCCCCACTGCGTCATCCAGTTCGGACAGGTTACGTTCTGCCCGTCGCAGTACTGCGTCAAAATCGGCTGGGTAACATTCGGGCGTGACAGGTAATTTTCAAAAACCTCATCCACGATCGCGGAAATACTGGAGAAATAATTCCTGCCCGGCATAAATTTATGGTCGTACGCCGTCGAGGAGGTAATCGTAAAATTATAGCCTTTTCCCCGATACCACTCTGTGTAAACGCGATTGAGGGTAAACGACATGATCGCCAGCACGTTCGCCCGTATCGTCGCCGCCGGCCATGTGGCATAAATTTCACTGGACGCTACGTTTTTGATGTAATCCCGATACCGCTCGTAATAATTTGTCGCAGTGCTGTCGGACGGCGCGCCGTCGTGTACCACAACGTATTCCGGAATGACGACACGACTTAAGACGATCTCGCCCGTATCGTTGACGCTTTTGACCTCCTCCTCCGGTATCTTCGGAGGATAATTTCCGTACAGGGTATGCGCCGGTATTACAATATTTTCGAGCGGATCTCCCGCCGCATCTTCGGAATCCATTTCCACGTTCTGAAGCGACATTTCCTCCGGCAGCACGTCAATTCCCGAAATATTAATGGAACGATATCCCGGAGCGGCGACTTCGATGGTGTATTCCGCGTATGGCTGCTGCTCCGACGGCTCCATTGAGTATTCCAGCGGCGGAGCATCCAATGTAAGGACTTCACTGTTTCCCGATTCATCCGTCGTTACCTCCTCAATCGGCTGAGATGGATTTCCTGTATACGAAATCGTAATCTTTGCATTTGCGATCGGCAGTCCTTCGGACTTGGAGTTGACGCGGATGCGAAGCTGTCCCTTATCTACCGCCTCCTGTTGTAAGTAGTGCAGATTCTTCATAGGATTTCCTTATGATCCATTTCCTTTACACTATGCCAAAAACAGCCGATGTGTTCCTGTTTTTTCTTTTTTCAGTATAGGGCAAAGCGCTTCCGGTGTCAAAAAACACTTCTTTTTCCTGTATTTTTCCTGTATTTACCTTGAAGTCCACGCATAGACTTTGGTATAATGGTACTACAAAACCGAATATCATAGAAAGAGAGGCGAGGCATTTATGCATACTTTTCAACCATACCCGATCGATCTGTTAGAAATGAACCCATTTACCAAAATCGGCAGCGAATGGGCGCTTGTGACTTCCGGTTCGAAAGCAAAAGTAAACACCATGACGGTAAGCTGGGGAGGCGTCGGCGTACTCTGGGGGAAAAACGTTACTTACATCTTCATCCGCGATTCCCGCTATACCAAAGAATTTATTGACAACGGAGAGTTTTTCTCTCTCGCTTTTTTTGACGAAACCTACCATACCGCCCTGCAGTACTGCGGCTCCCACTCGGGAAGAGATACGGACAAATGGGCGGAGGCGGGACTGACCCCTGCGTTCCGGCACAGCATCCCGTATCCGGACGAGGCCAATCTGGTCATGCTTTGCCGCAAAATGGCGGCTGTCCCGATAAAAGAAGAACATTTTACGGATTCCGGCATCATGAAAAAATGGTATGCCGATTCGGATATGCATACGATGTATGTCGGCGAGATCATTGATGTGATGGCACGCTAGCTTCCGTTTGCAGCCGCCGGAAACAGCTCTGTTTCCGGCGGTTTTCGCGTGCGGGAAAGGCTGCTTGGAATTGCTACCGGCATCCCGTACTGATGGATTCGATGGCGACTGCGCCGCCCCTGACAATGGAAATGCGGCGGAATTTTGATTTTAAGAGCGCGATCAGTTCATTGTTTCTGCGCTCGGTCAGCTTGCATTCCAGCAGCAGGCTGTCGCTGCCGATATCTACGACATCGACGGAAAATACCTGCGCGATCCGGAATAATTCCGCTTTTTCCTCCTCGCCGATCCCGCTTATCTTGGCAAAGAGTATTTCTTTCATATGGAGAGGAACGTCCGTCAGGTCAATGACTTTGATGACCTCGACCATCCGGTTTAACTGTTTTTTGATCTGCTCAAACGTGATATCGTCGCTGGTCACGCAGATCGTCATGCGCGAGACGGTTTCATCCTCTGTGGTGCCCACCGTAAGGGACTGGAGGTTGTAGGATTTTCCGGAAAACAGTCCGGAAACTTTCGCCAGTACGCCAATCTGATTTTCTACATACAATGCAATCCATCGGTTTTTCATGTCTGACATCCTTTTCCCTCCTATTTTAAGATCATTTCGCTCATCGGATTTCCGCTTTTTACCATCGGAAGAACAATTTCATCCGAAGCGATCATAAATTCAATGATCGTCGGCGCGTCGGTATGCTGCTTTGCCTCTGCAAACGCCGCGTCGATCTCTTCTTCTTTTTCTACACGTATTCCGTATGCTCCGTAGCTTTCCGCCAGCTTGACAAAATCCGGCACATACGGAGGACAGCTTGCGCTTGGCCCCTTGCATCCGTTTTCACAGGTTACCCGCCGGCGCAGACAGGTGCAGGCGTACCGTTTCCCATAAAAAAGCTGCTGCATCTGGCGCACCATGCCCAGATAGTAGTTGTTTAAAATGCAAATGGTCACTGCCGCGCCTTCCACCGCCGCCGTCGCCATTTCCTGTATGTTCATCTGAAAGCCGCCGTCGCCCGAAATACAGACCACCTCGCTGTCCGGATTGGCAATCTTCGCTCCGATCGCCGCCGGAAGTCCAAATCCCATCGTCCCAAGTCCTCCGGAGGTAATCAGGCTGTTTTCACTCGTCAGCTCCAGATACTGCGTCGCCCACATCTGATGCTGACCGACATCCGTAACATAAATCCCCTTCGGATAATTCCGGCTGATGTGCTCCATGATCATCTGCGGCGTCATGCCGCGATCCCGCCGCATCGCAAGCGGATTTTCGTTTTCCCAGATCTTAATCTGATTCTGCCATGCCAAAGTTTTTTTCGGCTCCGCCCATTCGAGCAGTTTTTCCAGCGCAAGACCGGCATCCGATACCACCGGCACATCTACGACTACATTCCGCGAAATCGACGCCGTATCGATATCGATATGAACAATCTTTGCCTTCGGCGCAAATTCATTCAGATCGCCGGTAATCCGGTCGTTAAACCGCGTGCCGATGGAAAACAGAACGTCGCATTCGCTGACCGCCTTATTCGCGGCGTATTTTCCATGCATCCCGCAGTTTCCAATGTAGAGCGCATGTTTGGTCGGAACCGCGCCTTTTCCCATGATGGTGGTAACAACCGGAACGTTTTCTTTTTCTGCAAATTCCAGAAGCTTATCGCCCGCACGCGCCGTAATCACGCCGCCGCCCGCTAAGATCAACGGTTTCTTTGCCGATTTTAACAGCTTGTAGGCTCTTTTCAACTGACCGACATGAACGCTGGTATTCGGCTTATAACCGCGGATCTCTACATGCTCCGGATAAACCGCCGTTCCGGACGCGGTTTGAATATCCTTAGGAATATCGATCAGAACCGGTCCCGGTTTTCCGGTGCGCGCAATATAAAACGCCATTTTTATGATACGCCCCAAATCCTCGCGGCTTCGGACAGTAACCCCGTATTTCGTGACGCTTCTGGTCATTCCGACGATATCCACCTCCTGAAACGCATCGTTTCCGATCAGGGCGAGCGGTACCTGTCCGGTAAAGCATACCAGCGGAATGTTGTCATAGTGCGCGTCCGCCAATCCGGTAATGATATTGGTAGCGCCCGGACCGCTGGTAACGAGACATACGCCGACCTTTCCGGAGGATTTTGCGTAACCCTCCGCCTCATGGATCAGTCCCTGCTCATGACGCGGCAGCACCATATGAATGGAATCCGTTTTGTATAATTCATCAAAAAGATCGGTAACCGTTCCGCCCGGATAGGCAAAAATCGTATCGACGCATTCTTCCTCCAGCGCTTTTACAAATAATTTTCTCCCCGTTATATCCATTCGTCCTACCTCTCAATCTGCATCTATGCAGTTAAATCAATTCCAATACTTTTAACAGGTAAATCCATCCGGTCAGCGTAAACGCCGCCAGCAGCGTCGTCATAACAACGATGCTCGCCGTCAGGATCCCGTCGTTTCGCATATTTTTCGCCATGATGTAGCAGCTCGGAGTGGAAGGAGCCGCCAGCATAATTAAAATTGCGATCATTTTTTCTCCGGTAAATCCCATAGCAGCCGCTATCGGAACAAAGATCAGCGGCTGCAGCACCAGCTTGACCGCCGACGCCCATAACGTCGGCTTCATCTTTGCCAGCGCCTTTCTTCCTTCAAATCCCGCTCCCAGTCCGATCAGGGCAAGCGGGGTTGCAAGCTGCGCCACAGAATCAACGGTTTTATCCACCAGCACCGGAAAATCAATCCCCAGCAGAGCTGCCAGAAGTCCCAAAAATATCGCAATGATAATGGGATTTTTTAAAATGTTGATACACGCTTCTTTGATTTTTCCGGTCTCGCGCTCCGCCGTCTGATCGGCTTCAAAGGTCAGCACAATGACCGAAAAAATATTGTACAGCGGCACCGCTCCGATGATCATCAGTGGACCCATCGCAGAGGTTCCGTAAATATTGTTGATAAACGCCATACCCATAACCGCCACGCTGCTGCGGAACGACGCCTGTACAAACGCGCCGCGCAGTGTCCGGTCTTTTAAAAAGAGCTTGGTCAGTCCCCAGATCGCCCAGAAACAGACCGTACTGGATAAGGCGCAGAACAGCACGAAACGGAGATCAAATACCGCCCGAATATCCACCGAGGAAATATCCCGAAACAGCAGCACCGGAAGGGTAACTTTAAAGTTAAAACGGTTGGCAACCGTTACAAATTCATCGTTTAACATCCCGATCTGGCGCAGTCCCCATCCAATGACCATAACCAGAAAAATGGGCATCGTGATATTGATACTAAAGATAAAATCGCTCATTTATTTTACCTTCTCATACCGATAGAAAAAGAATTCCAGATCAAAATACGTCTGTTCCTCACTGTCCGCTGTAATCCGCCACTCCGGTTTTTCGTCCAGATTCGGAAAAAACGCATCCGCATCATAGGTATAATTGATTTTCGTAATATGGGCAATATCGCATTCGTCCAGCATCTGCCCGTAAATTTTTTCGCCGCCGATGATGTAAATATCCTCGCTGTTGTATTTTTTTAATTCTTCCCGCAGCTCATCTAACGAATGAACGACGACCGCGTCCTTGACCTGATAGTCGGGATTGTGCGTCAATACGATGTTGATCCGGTTTTTCAGCGGAATTTTGTTGGGGAAGCTTTCCAGCGTTTTTCTTCCCATAACCACTACTTTTCCTGTCGTCATCTCACGAAAAAACTTCTGATCCGCCGGAATCCGGACCAAAAGCTGATTGTTTTTCCCAATGCCCCAGTTTTTATCCACTGCTGCAATGATATTCATGCCACGCTTCCTCCTTCTGTCTATATGGCAACCGGAATATGCGAAATCTGCGGCCCTGTTTCATAGTCCGTAATCCGGATGTCATCCACGCGGAATTGGTAAAAGTCCTTTATTTCCGGATTCAGCCAGAATTTTGGCGCCGGATATTGTTTTCGGGTAATCAGCTCTTCGACCAGCGCCACATGCCGGTCATAGATATGCGCGTCGGCGATCACATGCACCAGCTCCCCCACATTCATATCGCAGACCTGCGCAAGCATATGCATGAGCACCGCATATTGGCAGACATTCCAGTTATTGGCAGTCAGAACATCCTGTGAACGCTGATTCAAAACCGCGTTCAGCGTCAGTTTGTCCTCTCCCTTTTTCTGCGTCACATTAAAGGTCATGCTGTAAGCGCATGGGTACAGATTCATTTCATGCAGATCCGCATGTACATAGAGATTGGTCAGTATTCTGCGGCTGAACGGATTGTTCTTGAGATCGTAGATTACGCGATCCACCTGATCCATCATCCCCTCCGGATAGGAATGCTTTACGCCAAGCTGATAGCCGTACGCTTTTCCGATGGAGCCGCTTTCGTCCGCCCATTCGTCCCAGATCGTACTGTTTAATTCATGGATGTTATTGGATTTGCGCTGCCAGATCCAAAGAATCTCCTCCGTCGCCGTCTTGATCGCGGTTTTCCGCAGGGTAATGGCAGGAAATTCTTTGGACAGATCATAGCGGTTGACCACGCCAAACTTCTTAATGGTGTAGGCGCTCGTCCCGTCCTCCCAGTGCGGACGCACCCGCTCGCCCTCCGTACTGGTTCCGTTTTCCAAAATATCCCTGCACATACTGACAAAAACCTGATCCGCGTAACTCATATCATCCCTCCGGTGTTTCTATCCTTTCCAACGTACGCCGCGCGTTTTCCTATCTGCTAATTGTACCGAATCCCTGTCAAAAACGCAAGGCATTTCCTATGCGATGAACAATACGCCCAGCGTTCCCCATCCGCAATGGCTCGATACGACGCCGCCCGCGCGGGTAATGAGGATTTCGTCAAAATATCCCAGCGATTTGAGGTATTCCTGTACTGATGCGATCACATCCTCGTCACATCCGGAATGCGTGATAAAGACACGATCTTTTTTTGCCTGAAGCATCTGTGCTTCCATATCTTTGGCGTAAGAAAGGATCGCGCTCCCCAGCTTTCCCCTGTATTTCTTATCCGCGCCCATAACGCCGTCCTTGACCACGATCTTCGGATGCAGCTTCAAAACGCCGCCCGCCATAGCTGCAAGACCGCTGCAGCGGCCGCCCCGATAGAGATAGGTCAGCGTGTCTACGACAAAGCTGGCGCGTACGCGCGGTTTCAGCTCTTCCATCCGCTCTGCGATCTCCTGACGGGTTTTCCCCTCCCGCGCCATAATCGCCGCTTCTATGACGAGCAGTCCGATACCGGTTGAGAGATTAGCGGAATTGACGACCGATACCTGATCCTGCGCTTCTAATTCTTCGGCGGAAAGCCGCAGTACATTTCCGGTCGTAGACATTTCCTCCGAGATGCAAAAGCAGACCAGCTCGCGCCCTTCGTCCAGATAACGCTTCATTGCCTGTACCGCGTCGTCCATCGATACCGCCGAGGTTTTCGGCGTGGTTTTATGCTCGTCCGACCAGCGATAGATATCGTCCGGCGTAATGTCGATCCCGTCCCGATATTCCTTTTCTCCGAGCAAAATATGAAGCGGAATGATTTCAATGTCATAGCGCTCTACCAGCTCTTGGGATAAATCGCAGGTACTGTCCGATATAATTTTTACCATATGAGAAATTCCTCCTAAATGTCCATTTGCAACTATTTTACACCAACTCTTGGAAAATATCATTAGAAAGTTTGAAAAACTTGCCAAAGACAGCTTAAAAGAGGTAACTGTTCCTAGTCGCAGCACCGACCAAGATAGCGACCAAGTAACCGACCATGATCCATTATCTGTTGAACGGCTTCTTCTGGTTCTCGGTAATGATACCCTTTCAGCCGCAGAAATCATGGATCGGCTTGGACTTTCCCACAGACCAACCTTCCGTAAAAACTACTTGAATCCAGCGCTGGAGCAAAATGTAATTGAGCGCACAATCCCGGATAAGCCTAGCAGCAGATATCAGAAATATCGGAAATGCAAACATTGCTGAAAAGAATGTACGCACAACATGAAAAAAGAAGCCTCTTTTTCAGGCTTCTTTTTTAAGAGCGATAGACGGGACTCGAACCCGCGGTCTCGACCTTGGCAAGGTCGCGCGTTACCAACTACGCCACTATCGCATATCCAATTATCATGCTGTGTCCCAAGCACAGGTAATATAATAACAGAGCTATTTCTGTTTGTCAACAATTTTATCGAAAATTTCTTTCTTTTTTTGAATGAACCGCCCTTCCCGCTCATAGGATATAGTAATCAGGGAATGGGATTATGCCAAAACGTCATGATCCCGCTGTCTTCTGAATGTATGAAACAGTGAATGGAGGCTCAACAAGATGAGTGCAAAAACAAAAATCGTTGTTCTTCGTATGCGTGAGATCGTCCTCGCCGGAATCCTCGCTGCTCTCGGAATCTTTCTGATCGTAATGCTGCTGGTAATGTTTCTGCCGAAAAAAAATCATGCCGACGAATCGGTTCCTACCATGAAATACACTCCGGGAGTATACACTTCTTCGGTTATGCTCAACGATCATGCCGTAGATGTTCAGGTCATTGTCGATGAAAACAATATCAACTCCATCTCTCTGGTCAATCTGGATGAAACCGTTGAAACGATGTACCCGCTTGTAAAGCCGGCAATGGAGGAGCTTGCCAGACAAATTATCGATACCCAGTCACTGGATAACATTTCCTACTCCGAAAATAACCAATATACCTCCATTGTACTTTTAAACGCAGTGGAAGACGCCATCCATAAGGCGTCCGCGGATTCAGAGGGCAGCAGCAAAACTGCCCTTCCCGCTTCGTAACGCAGCAGCAAAACTGCCTCCCTGCTTCATAACGCAGCTGCAAAACGGGGATGTCCTCCTTTTCTATTGGGCAAGTCCCGCAATGTAGTCATCCAATACGGAAGTATCGCAGTAAAAGGTCTCCACCGGACGGTTTTTCTCATAATACCGATATCCGGCATATCCTGCCCAGCCTACAAGGGCGGCCAGAATTACCCATCCCAGAATCGTGCCGCATATGCGTTTTACCCGATTGCGCGCCAGAACCTTCTTCCGATTGGCTTTTTCTTTCTTATAACGGTCTACTTTTTCCTGACTCATATGATTTCTCCTTACCATCAAACTCAATATCAATATCTTACCGATATTCGGTATAAATTGCAAGAGCAAGTTGCGCTTTTACCGCTTTTACATTCCTCTGGAAACATCCAGACATTTCTGCATCGCTTCCATGACCGCGCTGCGCATTCCCTTTTCTTCGAGTACGCGTACCGCCTGAATCGTCGTTCCTGCCGGAGAGCATACCATGTCCTTTAGCTCGCCCGGGTGTTTTCCCGTTTCCAGAACCATTTTCGCGCTTCCCAAAACTGCCTGAGCGGCAAATTTATAAGCCTGTGCGCGCGGCATTCCGCCTGCGACCGCCGCGTCCGCCATCGCTTCAATAAACAAAAAGACGTATGCCGGAGAGCTTCCGCTGACTGCGGTTACGACATCCATAAGATTTTCCGCAACGATCTCCGTTTCGGAAAAACCCTGACAAATCTCACGCACCAATTCCGTTTCTTCCGGCGTGACGTATTCGTTCGGGCACATTCCCATCATTCCCGCCTTGACCATCGCCGGAGTATTCGGCATCGTACGGATCAGCTTTACTTTCCTGCCAAACTGCCCGCTCAGCCATTCCAGCGTTTTTCCCGGCGCGATCGTTACAATGATCTGCTGTTCGGAAATGCAGTCCTTGATCTGTGCGATCACGCTTTCATAGTACTGCGGTTTGACTGCAAGAAACAAAATATCCGCAAATTCTGCAGTCTCTTTATTCTCCGTAGTCGTTAAAATATGAAAATCGCGCGCTTTGGCGTCCAGCGCCTCCTGCGATACATCGGAGGCCATCATTTCCTGCGGCTGGCATTTTCCGGAATCCAGAATGCCCTGCATCATGGCTCCTCCCATATTCCCGCAGCCGATAAATCCAATCTTTTTTCCCATTTTTCCATACTCCTGTCTTAAAATTGCAGAATTTTGACGGTTCTGCCTGTCCTATGAGCGGTAATCCCCGTTGATCTTGACGTAATCATACGTCAGGTCGCAGCCCCATGCCGTTGCGGAGGCGTCTCCCTGCTTCAAATGAATCCGGATAAAGATTTCATCCTCGCAAAGAACCTCTTTGGCTTTTTCCTCGGAAAATTCGATGCCCATGCCGTTTCTGCATACGGCGATCTCCCCTTTGACGGAAGCCAGCTCCACATCCGTCTTTGTAATGTCAAACTCCGCGTCGGCATAGCCGATGGCGCAGAGGATTCGTCCCCAGTTTGCATCTTCTCCGAACATCGCACATTTGAACAGCGGAGAACGGATCACGCTTTTGGCCACGACAATTGCCGTTTCCTGATCCGGTGCGCCGTCGCAGGTGCATTCGAGCAGCTTTGTTGCGCCCTCCCCGTCTTTTGCCAGCATCCGCGTCAAACGCGCCAGCACACGATACAAGCCTTCCCGAAAAATCTCATAGCTTCCGTCCGCCTCCGAAATTTCATGATTTTCCGCGCGTCCGTTCGCCATAAGGCAGACCATATCGTTGGTGGAGGTATCGCCGTCAATGCTCAAACAGTTATAGGTAACTTTTACGATGTCCGAAAGCGCCTTCTGAAGCAGCTCCTGTGAAATAACGGCGTCCGTCGTCACAAAATTTAAAGTGGTCGCCATATTCGGATGAATCATGCCGCTTCCCTTCGCCATGCCTCCGATGGTGCATACCGTACCGCCTATGGAAAACCGCACCGCCGCCTCCTTCAAAACGGTATCGGTCGTCATGATCGCTTTGACCGCCTCGCTGTGATTTTCCGGCGCAAGGCCTTTTACCAGCGCTTCCATATGGGAAGCGATCGGTTCTATCGGAAGAATCTGCCCGATAACTCCTGTGGATGCCGGAATTACCTGCTCCGGCGCGATCCCAAGCTGTGCGGCCGCCAGACGGCACATCTGCTCGGCTTTCTCCTCTCCGTCCGCATTGCAGGTGTTGGCGTTTCTGCTGTTTGCAATGATCGCTCTTGCCCTGCCGCCGGTCTTTTCCAAATGACGGCGCGCAACGAGAAGCGGCGCGCCCTTTACTTTATTGGTCGTATAGACAGCCGCCGCACTGCACTCCGTTTCCGACACGATAAGTCCCAGATCGTTCTTCTTAGGATCCGCATAAAGACCGCAGTGCAGTCCGTTTGCCAGAAAACCATGAGGCGCGCAGACGCCGCCGTCTACCTGTTCATATATTGTTTCCATTTTCAATCGTCCATCCTTTCGTTTCCGTCCGCCGCAGCGTTATTGTGATTCTTTGCTTCCGGCGTCCATATATTTATCCAGTTGATGGGAAACATTTAATACATTGCTCAGCTCGCTTTTCGCATTTTCCGCGTGGTCGAGATTTTCAATCGACATATCCGCCGCCTGAGAAGAAGAAGCCGTAACCTCCTCCGTTGTTGCGGACAGCGTCATGATATTATCCACGATCCGGTTATTTGCTTCGGAAAGATTGTTCAGCATTCCGTCAATGCTTTCGATCTCGGTAATCAACTGGCTGACATTGCTGTTCATTTCTTCAAAATTCTGTGAAACGCGGAGAATCATTTCATCCTGCGCGCCGGTCGCCTGAATGGATTCGGACACCGCGTTTGCCGCATCCTCCGCATTCTGCGTCAGCTCTCCGAGGATCGTGGCGATGCTCTCCGTCTCCTGCCGCGTTTTCTCCGCAAGCTGCCGGATCTCATCCGCTACTACGGCAAAACCGCGTCCCGCTTCTCCTGCACGCGCACTCTCGATCGACGCATTCAGCGCAAGAAGATTGGTCTGGCTGGAAATGGAAAAAATCGTATCTGCAATACTCCGCACCGCATTGGTCTGCTCCTGAAGCGCGCGCATGGAATCCGCTACGCCGGAATTGGTCTTTGCAATAACCTCCGACTGCTGCTTTAACTGCTCGATTACTTGAATTCCCTGCTGGTTCAGCTCGCCGGAATGCTTTGCGACGCGCACCATGTTTTCCGAGCTTTCAATGGTTTTTTCGATGGAGTCCTGAATGTTCTGCGTCATGGTTGTCTGCGTCTGGATGCTTTCCGCCGTATTCTGGGTGCTGTCCGAAATATTCCGCATGGCTCCGTTTACCACCTCGCTGGAATTGTTGAGGTCGCTGACGATATTCATGACGCTTTCGGTTCCCCTGCGTACCTCGCCCGCTACGGAAATGACTTCGTCCATGATCGCCTTTTGCTTCCGCTGCTCCTGCTGCATACTGTGCAGCGTATCGTGATTGAAGCGGTAAGCAATGGACGTGATCAGGCAGATCAGAACCAGCAGCATAAATATGCAGAGCGTGACGTAAAGCTGATCGAGAATGGCATCTCCGCCGGTAACCGTCCGTTCGATCCCCATCTGAACAATATTTAAAAGAACCATCGCAGCCGCATAAACGCCGGCGCCGATTTTGGAAAACTTCGTATCAAAATACAAAATACAGCATACCAGAGGAAATACGCCTAAAAACCTGACAAAATCGTCCGCATAGGCATGTCCCATCAAAAAACCGACCAGAAACAGCGCAATCAGCGATATATAACGCAGCCTTGTCGAATACGGATTCTTTCGATTGACAAACAGAAGGATTCCCGCATTGGCGACCAGTATCAGCGTAATAAACAGCGAAAACAACAGCGTACGCTCCCCTCGGAAAAACGTAAACCATAAAAGCAGCAGCATGATCAGGTTATAGATCAGGTAAAAATTCGCCACAAACCCATTTACCCGCTTGAGCTGCTCCTTTTTATTGGCAAAACGATAAACTTTGTTGTTTACTTCCATCTCATAGTCCCTCCCTGTAAAAAATGTGCTACATCCCATAGGGATATTGTAGCACATTTTCGGCTTTCCTGCATCTGTTTTATTCTCTTTCTTTCATTACGCTCTTGTATGCCGGACGGATGATCTTATTCATCCCGACCATCTCCTCCAGACGGTGCGCGCTCCACCCTACGATGCGGGCGATCGCAAACAGCGGCGTATACAACTCCGACGGAATGCCCAGCATTTCATACACAAAACCGCTGTAAAAATCGACGTTCGGACTGACGCCTTTAAAAATATGGCGTTTTTCCGCGATCAGCTCCGGAGCCAGCTCCTCAATGAGATTGTACAGGTTCATCATTTTCTCCTGATGCTTGGCAGCCGCCAGCCGCTCCACATAACTCCGGAAAATGCGCTCCCTCGGATCCGATAGCGAATAAACGGCATGTCCCATTCCGTAGATCAGTCCTTTTTTGTCAAATACCTCGCCATCCAGCATTTTGGAAAGGTACGCCCGCACTTCCTCGCGGTCTCCCCAATCCGATACGTGTGTGCGGATATCCTCCATCATTTCCATTACTTTAATATTGGCGCCGCCATGCTTCGGTCCCTTCAGGGAGGACATCGCCGCGGCGATCGCAGAATATGTATCTGTTCCGGCGGAAGTGACTACTCTGGTCGTAAACGTGGAATTATTGCCGCCGCCATGCTCCATATGCAGCATCAGCGCCACATCGAGCACTTTTGCTTCCAGAGGACTGTACTGATTATCCGGACGCAGCATCCTCAGGAAGTTTTCCGCGGTGGAAAGCTCCGGATCCGGCCGGTGGATATACATGCTGGAATCATTCTCATAGTGATTGTACGCATGGTAGCCGTAGACCGCAAGCATCGGAAAGATCGCAATGAGCTGCATACACTGGCGGATGCAGTTGTCGATCCCGCCCATAGAAACATCGTCGTCGTAAGACGCCAGCGTAAGAATGCTTCTGGTCATGGAATTCATAATGTCCTTCGACGGCGCCTTCATAATTACGTCCCGCGTAAAGTTGGTCGGAAGCGTCCTGCTTTTTCCTAATATGTCAGAAAACTCCTCCAACGCCCTGCTGTCCGGCAATTCGCCAAACAGCAGAAGGTACGCCGTTTTTTCAAATCCGAATTCTTCTTTTCCCAGACTTTTGACAAGACTTTTGACATTGTAGCCGCGATACCACAATTCCCCGTCGCAGGGAACCTGCCCGTTTTCCGTTTCCGCAAAAGAGACGATTTTGGAAATCCGCGTCAGACCGGTCAATACGCCCTTGCCGTTGATATCCCTCAAGCCTCTGTTCACTCCGTATTCATCAAACAGGGTATTGCTGATGGTATCGTTTTCTATGCACATCTGCTGTTTTGCTTTCGCATATTCCTGTAAATTATTCTTTGCCATGAAATCTCCTATACTTTTCCTGCGAATGGTCGTTTTCGCATTTTTTGCTAATAAGAGTATTATATAACAACTATCGGGGAAAAACCAAGAACTTCATGAAAATTTAATATTATCGTAAACTTAAAAACGACCGGTACACATCCAAAAAACCAAATCCCAATTCCGGCGAAGGATATTCGTTCTGCGGATCGCGGACGCATCCTCGTATGAGCAGATTCTTGATGTCTACCGAGTTGATCCCGATCGCATTTTTCCGCGTAACCGCCCATTCTAAGATCTGTGCGCACGCGCCTGCCGTAATCGCGCTCGCGGCGCTGGTTCCGGTAAAATCCACATAATTATTCCGCAGACCTTTTCCCAGAAGATCGACCGCCGGAGCCAGAAAATCCGGTTTTATGCCTCCGTCCGCATCAAAGCCTCTTCCGGAATCCAGATACAGCGATTCGGTGGCGCTATTGTAGCCGCCCGCCGAAATCGGAATCTGCGCATCCGACGGCATCGTCAGCGTCGTTTCGGGATTCGGGC
>CANQCX010000009.1 GCA_947591115.1 uncultured Lachnospiraceae bacterium
ATTTATATTACAAAAGTATTTTATGATTCTGATATGCAATTATTAGAATTTTATACTTGTTTTAGGGAATTATGGGATTTTATCAAAGAGCAGGAGAAAAAGTTATGAAAGATAATTTTATCGAACTTATAGAACGTTATCGCAGATATTTTATTAACGTTGGTCAATATAACCGAAACCCGGACGCCGTCCTCAGCCAGATTCACGTGCGTCTTATGGGAGCGATAGACCTGTTGAACGTATTAGGCATATGTACAACAGACGTTGAAGTAGCTGAATATGAATCGATAGTCGATGAATTTGACAATGATATGAAAGATTACATCGAAAAGGAGAAAATTAATGAGTTGGAATCCACACTATAAAAAATACGGTAATCGCAAGCCGACGCTATACGCACAGCTTGACGCCTACGCTACTTTATACCTTTATGCCCCTGATATGGAGGATATCGAGCGAACAGACTGTGATTACATTGGCTCTTTGTGTATATTAGGCCGATTTACTCGCTTTATGCCGATGCATTGGCATTACAATCCAAAAGGAACACGACGATATATGCGTAAATTTCGATATCCCAGAGTTTACGAAGAACATTTTAAATATTACGATGGAGAAAAAATATTTATGCCAGACAGCTATTACGATTTTAAAGAACTTGAAAAACTGAGAGATAATACAATTTCAGAATTAAAGAAAAGAACAGGAAGGTGATTATAAATGTATGAATTACGCTACCCGCAGATATCCCGGAAAGAAGCAGAAGAAAAATACAATTTTGGAGAACCAGTCTACATCGAAGGTGACGGAAAATATTACTTTTGTTACAAACCATTAATAGGCTTAAAGCTGTACAAGGTAATTAAACTCCTGTATTTTCACACGAAAAGCCGTTTTAAATTTGAATATTATGATACCTGTAAAACAGTGGATTACATCTTAGAACGTCTTTACAATAAAGATATCATCGCCCTTGACATTAACACGCAGGTAGGAGATACAGATTTCATGAAATACATCACCTATTCCGACGAATCCGGAGAATATCGTTACATTCCGATGTACCATTTTTGGGTAAAGGAAGACAAAGCGCAGGAATTTTTATCAGAAGGAGTGATTTAATATGGTGATTTCAAGAAACTCAGCGAAAAGATATTACGAACACGGAGAGACAGTATACTTTAAAATCAAAGGAAAATCATGCTGTATGAATTTTCAGATTTTAGGTTATTCTTTCGACTATATCGAAGACTGGCTGATTTTCAACTATGGTCAGCCGGAGTATTACGACTATTGTAAAGAGACGGAATTTTATCTTTCTATTTACGACAGACGCAAAAGACATCCGTTCGTTGTGGACTATACCCGCCGAAGTACTGAAAATGTAGGAGGCATCCGTATCATGTATTACGAAACAGAAGACGGCGAACTTTACCGTTACAGTCCGAAAAACACCTGTTGGGAGAAGGCTGAAATTTATTCTCCAAACGTTGAGAAAAACTTGCAATCCCAGTTATAATGTGCTATATTAAATATAGTGAAGCCCCTGTTGTACTTCACTGACCATAACAAAGCGGGGCACGGACTTTGCGCTTCCAGCGCCCCGCATCCCCCTGTAAAAAAAAGGGAAAATTCAACAGAAAGTTCAAGTTCATAGAACTTTAATATATAAAAATTAAAAGGAGAAAAAATCATGAAGGAAAAATTGTTTACACGCTCTATGAAAACCTATGACTGCGTTGTAAAAGTCTATGACACCGAAGCCGACACCATGAAAGATGTTTTCTGCACAATTCCCTATGTAAAAACAGACAAGGACATTATGAACCTTGTAAAACTTACTTTGGAATCCGAATCAGTAAAGGTAATCATGGTGAAAGAAAAAGTATTACAGGAAAAGCTGTACGCAATTACAGAATCCGATTTTCTGTCTATGGCAAAAGAGTTGCCGCCCCGGAAAAAGGGCGAATCTGGTGAAGAAGAGTAAAGCATAACGCTTTTCACTCTATAAATCAAAAAATATATTAAAAGGAGAATGAAAAAATGGCAAACAGAGAAGAAAGAAAAACACAGTTTAACGTATCAATCAGCTATGTGTCAAGAGAAGTGTCCGCAATGGACAAAATCAAGATGAAGGATATCAGTGATGCTGTGAAAATCAATGAAGAAATCACAGCTGGGAACAGTCTGGTGATTGACGTTGATTTCTACGCTCTGCTTGACGTTCACAACGAGAAAGCGAAGAACGGCACGGATTACAGTATTATCCTTATTTTTGACAAGAACGGCCAGAAATACACCACAGGCTCAAACTCTTTCATGAACGCTTTTCTAGATATTGCGGACGCCTGTGAAGAAGAGGGAATCGAAGAGTACAGTGTGAAAGTGTATGGCCGGGCTTCTAAAAATTATTCCGGAAAAGAGTTTATCACCTGTAGCCTAATCTGATAAATATACGCAGGTGGGTACAAAAGCCCCTAGGAAACTACTTAGGGGCTTTTATTGTACCGTTAAAAAGGGGGTAAAAATTATGGCAAAAAAATCTGCAAAACGGAAACCAACAAAGAATCAGCAGGAATACGCAAAACAATTATCACGAATCAGGAAAGCAATCTCACGATTGACAAAAGACGGATATCGGTTACAGGGCAACATCATACCGGAAACACCAAAAGACGCAATACGAAAACGGGATATCGAAAGATTAAAGAAAATTACGCCGTCAACTATCCGGGAAAAAGCGACAGCCATTTCAGACATAACCGGAAAAGTTATCTCAGGGGCAGAACGGTTTAAGGAACAGCTGTCAGAGCGTTCCAGAAGGTCAGCCGAAACGAGAAAACGTCAGAAACTGCACCAGAAGAAGCCGAAAGAGGGATACAAAGAACCAGTTTCCGCTGTAGATATCGTAGAAGACAGGCTGAACGATTTATTTTCAAACTTTGACACCTTATCACGAATGAATCTTCAGAAAATGCTCAACAGGGAGTTTCTGAAGTACGGAAGGGACAGGGTCCTGGAGAGTATCACGCTTGCCGGGGATAAAGCTGTTGAACTGATTGAACGGATGGTTTACGGGTACAAAGATAAAGAAAATGGTCATACGGCATATGTAACATTAGCAGAAATCATAAGTGGGGAAATACCAACACAGGAAGCTTCAAAGAAAATTGGAAATGTTCTGGATGCTATGGAATCCATTGAAAGCGTATAGAAATTATAAACGGCTGTCATGGCAGTCAGGAAATACACATATTTCATGGGAGATTTTGAGACAACTGTGTATGATGGTCAGGAGCGAACCGACGTGTGGGCATCTGCGCTTGTCGAGGTTGGTAAGGAAGACGTATTAGTATTTCATTCCATAGATGATACTTTTAATTATCTTCTGAAAACAAAAGGGAACATCATGTTGTTTTATCATAATCTGAAATTTGACGGTTCATTCTGGATAAATTATCTGTTAAATCTTGGTTACAAGACAGCGTTAGAGAAGGTAGGAGAATCAGAGACTGCTGTAAAGTGGGTAGATGATAAAAAGATGGAGTCAAAATCTTTTAAATATATTATCTCAAACAGAGGCCAGTGGTATTCTATCATTATCAAAGAAGGTCGTCGGATAATACAGATGAGGGACTCCCTTAAATTACTGCCGTTTTCCGTGAAAAGAATAGGAAACAGTTTTTCAACAAAGCACAAAAAATTAGATATGGAATACAAAGGAATCCGTTTCCCCGGCTGTGCGATTACGGATGAAGAGCGAAAATACATCGCAAACGACGTTCTTGTGGTAAAAGAAGCTATCGAGTTCATGTTTGCGGAAGGTCACGATAAGATGACGATTGGTTCATGCTGTCTGGCAGAATATAAGAAGCTGTACAGTAAGGAAGACTGGGAAATGCGGTTTCCGAATATTTATAACATAGATATAGATTCTGAAGAGCATACCTATACAAACGCAGGAGACTGGATAAGAAAAACCTACAAGGGCGGGTGGACATATCTGGTAAAAGGTAAGGAAAACAGGTTTTTTCATAATGGAACGACAGCCGATGTAAATTCTCTGTATCCGTCCGTGATGCATGGTTCTTCCGGGAACGTCTATCCGATAGGGAAACCGCACTTCTGGACAGGAGATTTTATCCCGGACGAAGCGACAGGAACTGACAAATATTACTTTGTGCATATTAACACCAGATTTTATCTGAAAGAAGGTTATCTGCCGTTCATACAGGTAAAAGGAAGCTGGCTGTACAAGGGAACAGAGTGTCTGGAAACAAGTGACATCTATGACAAACGCACAGGAACATATTCCAGATACTATAAAGATTTTGACGATGAAATCAAAGACAGCAATATAGACCTGTATCTGACCAAAACAGATTTCCTTCTGATTCAGGAGCATTATAATCTGGTTGACTGCCGAATCGTAGACGGATGTTATTTCGGAGCGGTATGCGGGCTGTTTGACGAATATATCAATAAGTACGCTGAGATAAAAATGCACAGTAAAGGAGCGGTTCGGGAGTTGGCAAAGCTGTATCTCAATAATCTGTACGGAAAGTTTGCCACAAGTGAAGACAGTTCCTTTAAGGTTGCGTATCTGAAAGAAGATAAATCCCTTGGATTCTACCCTGTATTGGAATTCGAGAAAGAGCCGGGATATATTCCGATAGGCTCAGCCATTACGTCATACGCAAGGAATTTCACAATCAGGGCGGCACAGAAGAATTTTCATGGAGTGGACAAACCCGGCTTTATTTATGCCGATACAGATTCATTGCACCTTGACTTAGGTCCGGAAGAAATACAGGGAATCAACGTTGATGAGGTAAAGTTCTCGCACTGGAAACTGGAAAGCTGTTGGGATACCGGGCTGTTTGTAAGACAGAAGACCTACATTGAGCATATCACGCATGATAACCTGATTCCGATAGAGAAACCATATTACAACGTAAAGTGCGCAGGGATGCCGGAGAAGTGCAAGAATCTGTTCCTTGATAGCCTGAAAGATGAGAGGATTATAATGGGAAGAAAGTACACCACAGAAGAGATAGATTTTCTTCTCACAAAACGTGAACTGAGTGATTTCAAAGTAGGGCTGAAAGTTCCGGGAAAGCTGATGCCGAAACAGATACCCGGAGGGGTATTGCTGACAGAAACAACATATGAAATGAGATAAAAAGGAGAAAAAATAAAATGGAAGAATATGGAAGTGCAGGATTATCTGGAATGGTAGTGGCAAGAGAAATTAAAAATTTATGCACTATACTTGCGGAAACTCAGCATGAATTAAGGGATTATCATAAATGGAAATTTGATGAAGCGAAGAAAGCGGAAAAATTTTCCGGACGCATGAACATCCCGGAACTGGAACAGGAGATTGACAGGCTGAACGAAATCAACGCAGGCCTGACAAAACAGGTTGATGAATATGAAGAACAGCTACAGGTTTACCAGAACTATTTCAAAAAGTATGAAGCGGAACAGAAACGTCTAAAGGAGCATATTAAAATACTGGAAACAGCCATTGACAACAGGAAATAAAAAATAAAAAGGGATGTCAGAAATCTGGCATCCCTTTGTCCATATCGATTACACACGCTAACAGCAGGCGTGTAGCAAACACGAAAAAGTTCTGGCAGATTTTACCCTGTGCTATCCAAAACTTAACAAGCTGTTAAACGTATGCCGATACGCTTAAATTAATAAAACTATTTATAAGACAACGCCTTTAACAAGGCATCTTTACTCCTCAGATTTTTAAAGCGGAAACATCCGTGTTCAAAATAATATTTCAGTGAAGACAGGATGATATCATTATTCCGTAACATCACATAATTAATCTGGTGGTCTTCTGTAGTGACAGCTATCTTCAATTTAAAATCCTTGTCTGCCCTGTCATCACAGTATACAATTCCCTTATCAGGAAATTCCCTTACGGCGTAATCAACATTCTCATATTTCAGAGTGCAGATATAACGGCTTCTCCCGCTGACGTTTTCAATAAATGTTTTATTATCAAACAGGTAAATATTTTCCGCAGAATATCCGATGTAGGAATTATTCCCGAAAGCCCTGTTGAATGCGCTTGTTTTCTGTGCTTTGCTTGCGGCTTCTACAAATCCCTGTTCCATTACAAAGCCGTCGCCACGCAGAAATTTTGTCTCAGAATTCAGGCGGCTTGAGATGCCCAACTCAATATAATAGGGATTCAGGATAGTTACCGGGTTGGATATCATATACACAGGCACATATCTGACCATTTCTCCATTGCCACGTGCGATGGATGTATGCACACTGATAAATTTATTGATTTCATTCGGGCAGTAATGGTTTGTCTCAGACTGGAATTCGTCAAAAATCATGCAGTCAACATCCGAAAACAGGTGTGACAGTTTCTTTATCTGGTCGGCTGTATTCAGGCAGATAGCATACCCGCAGTGTTCCCCGTTCAGATACAGGGAGCAGAAGACATTTTTTGACATGGATTTATAACTCATCTCATCATCTTTAAAAAATAAATTGCGTAAATCCTTGAAAAATTTGTCTGCGCAGTCAGCCAGTTCATAATTAAACCTGTATATCAGGCAGAACTTACTTCCTTTTTTCTTAAAACGGTTGATAACCATTCTGCCAAAATAAGTTGTTTTTCCGCCTGTCCGGTTTGCCGTACAGATATATAATTCCGGTTTGTTTCCGTTGATATCCAGCATGGATAACAGCTTTGTGCCGTCGTAATAGTCTCCCAATGGTATTCACTTCCTGTCTGTGTTCCTTTGTGACATTTCTGTTATAAGTATAGCACAATCATTGACTTTTTGCAATATTTATGGTACACTTAACTTAAGTTAATATGGAAGGGAGGTGAGACCGATGGAATCCATGACACCTGTTTTTGTGGCACTTATCTTTCATATTATCGATTTACTGACTGGAATTGTGAGCGCAGTGCGGAACAAAGAACTTGACAGCAGTAAAATGCGTGATGGTTTGTTTAAGAAAATAGGATTTCTGTTCTGCTATCTGGTAGCGTATATTATCGATGTCTATGGAACACAGATAGGCATGACGTTATCCGTAAAGCTTCTTCCAGCAATCGTGCTTTACACAGTTACAACAGAAATCATTTCAATAATTGAAAACATATCCAAAATAAATCCTGATTTGCTTCCTGATAAGCTGATGGATTTATTTCATATCCACGGAGGTGAAAAGTAATGGGAGATATCCTGAAAGCCGTGCAGATTGCTGTTGATATCGCAAATGATGATTCCCACGGTTATGACCAGACACACAGAAACGGTCCGGATTATGACTGCAGTTCACTGGTGGCAAAAGCCCTGCATGACGCAGGCTTTGCGGTTGACCTGAATTCATGGACAGGAAATCTGAAAAATCAGCTGTTGGCGTGCGGATTCAAAATTGTGCCACTTGCGGACGAGCGGAAGCCGGGGGACATTTTCCTGAACGAAACCCACCACGTTGCCATGTGCGTAGACCAGAACACCATTGTTCAGGCGTCCATTAATGAAAAAGGAACAGCCAGAGGTGGGAAGACCGGAGACCAGACCGGGAAAGAGATTCTGGTGCGCAGTTTTTATCAGTATTCTTACGGCTGGGATTATCACTTTACTTACCCACGTGAAGAACCTGTATCAACAGGCAGGAAGATTGAAGACGCTGTGATTTACGCTGTGCTCAATGGTAAATATGGTGTTGGTGATGAACGGAAAAAGAAACTGGAAAAGCTTGGCTACAGTTATGAAGAAGTTCAGGGAATCATTAATGACTATTACTACGCAAAAGAGCATATGCCGCTGATTCTGGATGTCTGCGCAGGTGAATTCGGAAACGGCCAGAAAAGAAAAGAACTTCTGACAGCCGCAGGTTACGACTGTGAAAAAGTGCAGAGGGCGGTCAACGCTTATCTGAAATATTTTTAAAACAGGCGGTTAAGCTGCTCTGGTGGAAGGAGGTGGAAGAATGCCGTCAATCGATTTGTCATACAAGTGGGCTGTACAGCAGTGCAACGCAAATAACGTCGGATATTCCCTGACTTACCGTGCACAGCAGACAGTCAACGGCATCGTCTATTACGACTGTTCGTCTTTTATCTATTACGCACTGGTAGCCGGGGCGTTCCCGGTCACGGAAGTTTACGGAGATTCTCCCTTTATCACCACAGACATGATACAGCCGATGAAGGATATGGGCTTTGAAGAAGTCCCTCTGGACGGCGAGTGGAAACCCGGGGACGTCGGGGTAAGCACAACGCATACGGAAATGGTGTACATAGGCGGTCACGCTTCCGGAGTCTGTATGGGAGCGCATACCGCAAACGTGCCACTCCCGAATCAGGTCAGTATTGGAAGTTCTTCCGGGGATTCCGGCTATGTATCCACAGCTTCCAGATGGAATACCCTGTTAAGATATGGAGATGGGGCGTCAGGTGAAGGAAGCTATCAATGGATTTACGGAGATAATGACGAGTATTTCGGAGACCCGACACAGCCGTTGTGCGGAAATGACTCTTCCGCTTTGAACAATGCCGCCTGCATCCTGCAATTTTTCTACGCAAAAGGATGGAGCATCAACGCAATCGCCGCTCTCTGCGGAAACGTACAGCAGGAATCTACATTTAACCCGGCCTTAGTTGAAATAGGCGGCACAGGGCATGGGCTGGTTCAATGGACACCACCAGAAGATTTATACAATGTTATGGAAGTTGTGTATGGTCACGCAGAATGGGCGTATGGAGCATGGGTGGACGGAGATAAACAGTGCGGGGTAATCTATGCGGAGTTTGAGCAGTACACTGGACTGCATGACTGGGGAATTGAAAAACAATGGTACGAGACAGCAGAGTACCCAATCCATTGGGATGAATGGGCAACGAGTACCGCAGACCCGGGTGACCTTGCCATGGCTTTCCAGTATAACTATGAGCGTCCTGCGGATATCCACCCGGAAAGAGCGGACTTCGCAAGGGCATGGTATGATTACCTGCTGACGGTTGACCCTTCCGGAAGGCATCCCACAGACCCGATAAAGCATAAAAATATTATATGGATGAAACCTAAACGGACAATTATCATAAGATAAAAAAGGAGGTGATTTCCATGCCTGTTCCTTTTCAGAATGGCCAGTACCTTTTTAAAGAGAGATACATCGTCAAGATAGAAGAGGGCGTCATTACAGTATCGCCGGATTTTCCGACGTTTGTAAAAAGCGAAGAACTGTTCAATCTTGACAACTGGCAGGATGTTCTCGAATAATTCATTATAACTTCTTATTATATAATCTGGTGGTGCACGAACCGGAAGACGTGCGGGTTGAGCGGAGGGTAAAATTCGGTATTCAGGAAGGATTATTATGAGCGTATTAAACAGAGATGATTTTATCAACAGTATCAATACGATAGTAGGAACAGACACGTCAGACAATGCCCTGAAATTCATCGAAGACATGACAGACACGTACAACAGTCTGGAAGAACAGGCGAATGGTGATGGTGAAAACTGGAAACAGAAATATCAGGAACTGGATAATTCGTGGAAGGAGAAATATAAAAGACGTTTCTTTTCCGGGAATGGCCGCTCAAATATGCCAACACCTGATGTGCCTGACGAAGAGCATGAGACTACCTACAGCGATTTGTTTAAATAAATGATAGTGATAGCAGAATTAATATTCATGTTGCTTATTTTATACCTGTTGTTTGATTCTATTATAAGGAGGTAAAACAAATGCCGACAAAACCGAAAATTCAGACATTGTCAGCTTCTTCAGCGGACGTCCTGAACGCTATCAGGACGAACGCTTCCGCTCAGTATCAGGCAGTCGTTCCATTCGCTACAACAGACCTTGGTTCGCTCAAGGCAATCGGGAGCGTACTTAACACCTATCCGGGCCTGATGAACGAATTCCTGTCTTCCCTTGTGAACCGCATCGGCTACGTAATGATGAGTTCAAAGAACTATTCAAATCCGTGGTCAATGTTCAAAAAGGGCAGGCTGGAACTGGGCGAGACAATCGAGGAGATTTTTGTAGCCCTTGCGAAGCCGTTTGAGTATGACCCTGCCGTTGCCGAAACGGAAGTTGAAAAGCGGGTTGCCCCGGATGTCATGGCGGCATACCATATCATCAATTACAGGAAGTTTTACAAGGTCACGGTTCAGGAAGAAGAACTGACCCTTGCGTTCACCAGTTCGGACGGCGTGCTGTCTCTGGTAAGCAGGATTGTGGACTCTCTGTACTCTGCGGCGGCATACGATGAGTTCCTGACCATGAAATACCTGATAGCGAGGAGCATCGTGGACGGCAAGTTTAAGGCCGTAAAGATTCCGGAAGTAACTGCGGAGAACATGAAGCAGATTGCGTCCATTATAAAAGGGGTGTCCAACTCTTTCACGTTTATGGGCTCTGATTACAACTACGCAGGCGTGGAAACCTATACGGAAAAAGGCGACCAGTACCTTATCCGGAACACGTCCTTTGACGCTACGATGGACGTGGAAGTTCTGGCTTCCGCTTTCAATATGAGCAAGGCGGAATTTGAGGGGCATGGCGTTCTGGTGGATGACTTCGGCGAAGTGAATGAGAAACGGCTTGAGATGCTGTTTAAGGATGACCCGAACTATACCGCTCTGTCTTCGGAAGAACTGACCGCTCTGAAAGCCGTTCCCGCAATCCTTGTGGACAGGGCGTGGTTCATGATTTTTGATAAGCTTGACAAGTTCACTCAGCGTGAGAATGAGCAGGGTATCTACAGGAATCACTGGTATCATGTATGGAAGGTATTCTCTGCTTCTCCATTTGCGAACGCTGTCGTGTTTGTGAAGGAGGAATCTGCCGCTTCCGCTATCACGATTACGCCTGCGTCCGCTACTGTGGATAAAGGACAGAGCATCAGCTTCACGGCGGATGTGACCACCACAGGGTTTGCCAGCAAGGCAGTGCAGTGGAGCATCGACAGCACGAAGTCTTCTATCTCGAATACTGGTGTGCTGAAAGTTGCGAAGAATGAAGATAAAGAATCAATCATCGTAACGGCGAAGAGCGTGGCAACGCCGTCGGTAACAAAGACAGCGAAAGTAACCGTGAATAGTGGTGAATGACGCTTGAGGCGAGTGCCCACGCCTTTAGGCGTATTTCAATGGCACGAAGCCGACTTGCCGCCGATAGAAACCTTCGGTTTCTGAGGGGGCGTTTCGATTAACAGGAAAATCCCCTGTTCCCTGAAATCAGGGAGCAGGGTTTTTCTTTATAATGGAGGTGGAAGTATTGGCTTATATTGCTCCTAACTCAACGATTAAATTATTGCAGGATGTTCCGTTGGATAATACGTATAACCACACGATTTACTTTGCGTCAAAACAGGCACAGAGCGACTACTTCGCCGGGAAGGTTCTGCGGACGTTCAATGAGCATTCCTATGTCAGGATAAACCGGGGGAGAATCCGGTTGCAGACGTATACGGAAAATGTGTATACGTGCAATTACCTGATGTTCCAGAATACGGCGTTTGGTGATAAGTGGTTCTATGCGTTTATAAAGTCCTGTGAATATGTTAATAATATCACAACAGAGTTTGAGTTTGAGATTGATGTGATGCAGACGTGGATGTTTGATTATACATTAGGGGAATGCTTTGTGGAAAGAGAACACGCAATTACGGATTCTCCCGGAGATAATCTTCAGCCTGAACCTGTAGCCTGTGGTGAGTATGTATTTAATAATTATGATGTGGCGTTTAACTTATCTTCCGATATGGGAGTCGTGATTGCGATTGTAGATACCGGAGACGATGGGAAATTTCAGGGTGCTACAATCGATGGAGTATTCTGCGGAACGTTAATGTTTGGAATGCGGTCAAATAATGTTGCAGGAATACTTGATAAATTAAATGAATACTCTGCGAAGCCAGACAGCGTGATATCTATTTACACCTGTCCATGGTATTTCATAGGGGGCGGAACTGCTTATGACGGCGTAGCACTTCACGCAAAAGGATACGCCACGAGTCCTCCTTCAGTAACTTATTCAATTTCAACAGGAAGTGCCTTGGACGGATATGTGCCGCATAACAAAAAATTACTGACTTACCCTTATACTTTCCTGCACGTAGATAATTCCTGTGGCGATTCTCTGGCGTTAAGATATGAGTTTGGAGATATTCCCGGACAGATTTCTCTGGAATGTCTGGGAACAGTTACTCAGCCTGTACAGGCGATACTCAGACCTTTTTACTATAAAGGGTCAGGAGTAAATACATTAAACACGGAAACTCTTACATTGTCTAACTTCCCGCTGTGTTCATGGGGAGTTGACAGCTATCAGGCATTTATCGCCCAGAATGATATGCCTATGAAAGTTGATATTGTGCAGGGGGTCACCAGTACATTGGGCAGAGCGGCTACCGGAGCGTTATTTGGTGCGTCAGGTGGTTTGGCAGGAGTGGCAGTAGGGGCATTGGGAAACGCTATCGGTGGCGCTGTAAATACGATAAATTCTATAACTGATAATATGACTTCTGAATATCAGGCCAGTATTAAAGCTGACGTGTTAAAGGGAAATGTATCATCAGGTAATATTAATGTGTCACACGGAAAGCACAATTTCTACGCAGGCAGAGTCAGCATCGTACAGGAGCAGGCAAGGAAATTTGATGAGTTTTTCTCTATGTTCGGATATGCGACAAACAAAGTAAAAATACCAAATACGCATCACAGGGCACACTGGAACTTTGTAAAGACAAAAGGATGTGTCGCAAAGGGTTCTATCCCTGCGGATGATATGGCAAAGATATGTCATATTTATGATAATGGGCTGACCTTCTGGAACAATGGCGATGAAGTCGGCAACTATACTCTGGATAACGATTTATAAGTTGTCTGAATATTCATATTAGTTTGATTATCAAAGTATTTCGGTTCATGACTTCTCTTGCCGCATTCGTGTAAATTGTCTGAATATTCATATTAGTTTGATTATCAAAATATTTCAGTTCCTGACCTTTTTTATCTACTTTTACTATACCACTTTTTTCAATTTTAAAATCAGGGAGGTGCAGATTTTGGGAAAAAAGAAATTCAATATGTTTGATTCCCGCATTATCAACAACAGACTGAAGATGAAATACTATCGGCAGTTGACGGAAATCTACGTTTCAACGATGGAATGGAAAAATATGCCTGATACCGTGGACGTAAGATTTCTGGAAATGGTGCTGTTCCGGGAAGGTGCGGCAGTATTTTTCAGGGATGAAGATTTGGGATATCTGGCTTTGCGGATGGTGGAAGCAGGACAGTATAACCTGTATGATAACCCAACTGTACGATATGGGTACGGAACAAACTATTACAGAAGCGAACGCCTGACACCGGAAAACAGCGTGATTATCTGGAATACCTATATGAGAACGCCCAGTTTTCAGGATGCCGAACTGTATGCGTGCAGGCTTTATGAATACGATAAGATTATGGATATGAATATTCGTGCGCAGAAAACTCCTATCCTGATAGCCTGCGATGAGACGGAACTGTTATCCATGAAAAATGTGTATATGCAGTACGAGGGGGATTACCCTGTTATCTTCGGCACAAAAGGCCTGAATCCGAAATCGCTCACAGCCTTAAAGACCGACGCCCCCTTCAACGCCGATAAAATCTATCAGATGAAAACTCAGCTTTGGAACGAAGCCCTTACTTCCGCTGGAATCAGTAATATCAACACGAACAAGAAAGAACGGTTTGTGGTTGATGAGGTGACAAGAAATCTGGGCGGCACTTACGCTAACCGGAAATCCCGCCTGAATCCCAGACAGCAGGCATGCAAGGAAATCAACAGGCTGTTTGGGTTAAATATATCGTGTGATTTTATAGATATTGACTCTGAACTGATTGAAAAAGATTTTTATCAGAATGCGGAGGGAAATGAAGGGGGTGAAAACGAATGAGCGTTTACACAACAGAAGTCAGGTTCATCTGTGAAAACGCTGTAGGATATCTGGAATCAAAAGGGTATCAGAGCGTAAAGGATATTCTCAGTGCCGCCGCCCCGAAAGTGTTTGATTTCGATTTCCCGATGTGGGATGAAAGTTACCGTACCGCTCTGGAGATTAAAATACTCAGACACTTTTATACAAGGGAAATCGGCATGGAAACTGTCGGCCTGTGGAAACTGAAACTCGAAGACAGACTGAATATGATTATGCCGTATTATAATGAGTTGTATAAAACAACTGTGCTTGAGTTTAATCCGCTGTATGATGTGGATGTAATGACAGTATATGAGGGCAGTGGAAATAAAGACGAGAACGGCCAGAAGAAATTACAGGGAAGTACAGACAGCACTACAAATATTGATAAATCTGTACAGGATAATACAACGGATACGACAACTGGAAGCGAAAAGGAAACGGATAATAAAACTGCTAACCAGACGAATCAGGAAACCAAAACAGAGAATGATTATAAACAGGGTAATGAACAGAATTACGCAAAGGCAGACTCTAAATATAATGACTATTCAACTTCAGACACGGATACCACTACTAATCAGCAGACACAGAATACAAATACCAGAGACACGACAACTACAAGAACGCCAAACCTGACGCAATGGGATGCCTACAGCGATACGCCACAGGGGGCACTCACAAACGTGGAAAATAATACGTATCTGACAAACGCAAGAAAAATTGAAAATACCGGAAATGAGAAAACAGTGACAACTGAATCAGAAGATTTATCCGGGATGGTTGATACAACAGGAAAAACCGGAGTTGTTAATACAGCGACAGGAAGTGTCGATAACTTAGAAACAAATGAATCTAATTCAATTGAGACAGGTACAAAAGAAATAATAGGAAATCAGAATGTTAACGGTACAGAAGATGTAACAAAGAATAAAACATTGACAAATGAAAGAACGATAGGAAATGACAGAACAGAGACAAACGCTACGACAGGAAACACAACTACAAATAACACAGAAACAAATTCAAATATTATTAAATCAACCGATGAATATATTAAGCACGTGTCCGGTAAACAGGGAACAAAAACTTATATGCAAATGGTTCAGGAACTTAGAGCAAATATATTAAACATTGACCGGATGATTATTAATGACCTTGAATCTCTGTTCATGCTTGTGTATTAATTCTTGACAAATTGTACGAATTATGGTACAATTTATATGATTAAGGAAGGAGTGAGTACAATGCAGTTTTCTAATTTTTCTCAGCCGCTTTACCCTTCAAACTTTCCTGTATTTAATCAGGCAACTGGTTCATATATGCCCGGTAATGCGTTTAACGGAAACGGCATGAACCAGTTCGCAAATATGAATACGCCGGGCTCGCAGGCTTATAATATGTTAATCCGTGTGACTGGAATCGATGGAGCAAAAGCGTTCCAGATGCCTCCTAACAGTGTAGTACCTCTTTTTGATTCAGACAATGATATATTATATGTCAAGTCAACCGACGGCGCAGGCTTCCCGACTATTAGAACATTTGCATTCACTCCCCTTAATCAGGAAAGTGCAAAACAGAATGCTGAGTTTGTCACTGTAGAAGAATTTAATCAATTTAAACAGGAGGTACTAGATGGCAAGTTCATTGTTCGGGAACAGCCAACAGCAGAATAATCCCGGAAACGGAGTAAATCAGGTTATGGGAAATATGCTGAAACTGAAATCCATGCTGACTGGTTCTGGAATTGCACCACAGAAGATTGCTGAAAATATGTTTAATAATATTCCACAGTTTAAACAGTTCATGATTGAAAATAAAGGGCTTTCACCGGAACAGGTGGCTCAGAAGTATGGCGTTGATATGAGTTTGATTAATAAGCTTATAAAGTAAGCTTGACTTGGATGGAATCCTGCAGGAGGTTAATGGTAATGTTTTATTCGGGCTTTACTTAGCAGAGTGTAATGTAGATAAATTGAATATTAGAATATAATTTTGCATTTGGAGGTGTGACTATGGGTGAGAATTATTCACTGGCCGATATCGCCGCCGCAACTGGCGGAAATGAGGGCTTCGGCAGTGGTTCTGGCTCTTGGCTTGCCATGATTTTCCTGTTCGCCCTTATCTTCGGCTTCGGTCGGGGCGGTTGGGGCGGCTTCGGCACTGGCTCTTCTGGAGGTGGTGAACCTGTGACAGAATCCGGGTTATGCTCAGCGATGAATTTCAATAACCTGCAGAACGCAGTCGGCAGACTGGGAGATGCTCAGCAGGCGCAGTTCACTCAGCTGACAAATGGCATTTGTAATCTGGGATATGAGACTTTGAGTAATTTTAATCAGGTTTCAGCACAGATTGCGCAGTGCTGTTGCAATCTGGAGAGAAGCATCGATTCTGTAAATTATAACTCTGCGATGAATACAGCCGCTATCAATCAGAACACGACAGCACAGATTCAGAAGGTTCTGGATGTGCTTTGTGGGAATAGAATGGCTGATATGCAGAACCAGATTAATGGTTTACAGCTTCAGGCCGCTCTCGCAGGTGTTGTCAGGTATCCGCAGGGATTCGTTTATACAGCAGGAAATTCTCCGTTCTGCTGTGGAGGGTGCGGAAATGGTACGATGATTTAAACGTGAATAATTATCCTTCTTGAATTTTTTCATATATCTGTGTTGCTATAGTCAGTTCGACAAGGTGAATGGGTTGCTAACAACAGGAGACTATAGCCGAAATAGTCTCCTGTTATTTTTTAATAAGGAGGTTTGTATATGAGTTGCAAAAGCGCAATTTATTTGGTAAACAGCACGACAGCGGCTGTTCCTGTGGATGGCGTTATTAATCCCGGAACGACTGTCAGAAGGTTCGGTAGTAATATTGCGTTATCCGGTAATGGAGTGCTGATTGGTGGAAGCGGGTACTACCGTGTGGTTGGGTCGGTTACTCTGGTTGCTGTTGATGCAGGTGTTATTGGTGTTCAATTGCTTTCCGACGGCACTCCTGTTATTGGAGCATTAGCGCAGGAAACTGTGGTAGCCGGAGGGACTGTGAATCTGAATATCAATGCGTTGGTGAGACTGGTGAACTGCAATGCTAATTCTACACTGACGTTACAGCTGACAGGCGTTTCCGCTACAGTTGCTAATTCAGCTTTAACGATTGAGAAAATATAAGGAGAACTATGGACAGCAAAAATACTTTCAGTACACTTTTAAATAGAATGCTACAGGGTATGATGTTCCATTCGGAAAACTGTGATTACTTCGCTTTTCTTGGCTTTGATGGATATGAAAAGTTGCATAAGGTGCAGTTTTTAGAAGAATCTATGTGCTACCGTATGACAAAATCATGGTTTGTAAAGTATAGCGACCTGCTTGTTCCTGATGGCGGGTTGATTATCCAGGAAGCGGTTCTGCCAGATTCGTGGTATAATTTATCGAGAAAATCTGTAGATTCCGATAATAAAGGAGAACTTGTAAAGACTGCGTTAGAGAACTGGAACGAGTGGGAATCAGGAACGATTGATATTGTGAATCAGTGCTATTTACAGTTGATGGATATGGGTAGAATTGACCTGATATCCATTGTACTGAATATCGCCGATGACAGAACAAATGAATTAAAGTTTATCAATGACTTATATCTTGAAGCTAAAAGCGTGAACTTTAATTCATCAGACTTAATGCAGATGCAAATGGACATTTGTCTGAAATGTAAGAAAAACAGGAAGAAATTGGAGGTGGCTTTGCGTGAATATTGGAACGATTGAAAGAGAGATTGAAAAGCTTGAGAATGGGAGGACTACTTATGATTCCTGTATGAGATTGTCTCATCTTTATAATGTCAGAGACCATATGAATCGAGAAGAGTATGACAGAGAGGGAATCAATGGTGGCAGGGAATATGATAATTATAGCGGAGACAGGAGAAGATATGGCGAATACTCTGGAGGTGATATCGGGTATAAAAATGGCGAGAACCAGAGAGGGAATATTCGATGCATGAATAAAAGCGATGAGAGTATGAGTGGAAATTCGGAGTTCATGAGGGCTGTCAGAAATGCAAATATCGAAAGAGCATTGATTGCATTGGACAAGTATATGTCAAGGCTGAAAATGAATAAACCACTCGAATATCAGAAGATTATGGAAACCCTTTACGATTTACACTGATAGGAGGTATGTAAATGAGCGATAAACCTAAAGCAAATTTCATGAGTTTAACACCAGTTGACCCGGCTGAGTTTACACCGGATATCACTCCCAGTGAGATTAAACCGGATGTAAAGCCTGTGGAAGTGGAAACTGGAACGGTTAAGGCTGAGGTTGCTACGAATACTAAAAAATCTGATGTGGAAACAGGAACGACTCGCTCTAGCGTAATTCCTGACGCTAAAAGATATAAAGAGTTAAGTCCATTCAGATACTTCTGCCAGACTGTTCTGCCTACAGTTTTCGATGATTCACTGAGTTATTATGAATTATTGAATAAGCTGGTTGTTTTTTTAAATAATGTAGTAATGACAGTTAATGAGACTGGTGAAAGCCTTAACGGCGTTTTAGATGGATTTTCAGAATTACAAACAAATGTAAATAATAATTTAGATAGTATTGACACAGCTTTTGAAAATTTACAAAATAATGTTAATGATAATGTAGATAAAGTAAATACAGCTTTTGATGAATTACAAAATACTGTTAATGATAATACAGAAGCTGTAAAATCGGCTTTTCAATCATTGCAGGATAAAATGAACCAGAACAACAATGTTTTGCTTACTGGGTTTGAAAATTTACAAAATCACGTAAATACAAGCTTTGATAGCCTTATTGATGTTTATACCCAGTTAGAAGAATATGTAAATAACTATTTTGATTCACTCGATGTGCAGGAAGAAATTAATAACAAACTCGATGAGATGGCAAGCGACGGAACTTTGGAAACATTAGTAACCACTATTCTGTCAAATACTGAATTAATAACAACAGCTGTTGATACTTATTTAGCGGCACATTATAATACAGAAACTTCCCCGCCTATTGTACAAAACATAGGTTCAAGTGAAGAGTCTGTTATGTCACAAAATGCTAGCACAACTAATTTCTTCCATGGTGTAGGTAATTTCTATATTGAAGATACTGCGGGGCATGAAATACCAGAAGAATATAAAGA
>CANQCX010000010.1 GCA_947591115.1 uncultured Lachnospiraceae bacterium
GTCTGCAGCGGGGACGCCGGAATCTACGGACTGGCTTCTTTGATGTATACGCTTTTGCCGCAGTATCCGGACTGCAGTCTTTCGGTAGTGGCAGGAGTGACCGCGGCAAGCAGCGGCGCCGCGCTGCTGGGTGCGCCCCTCAATCATGATTTTTGCGTGATTAGTTTAAGCGATCTGCTGACTTCGTGGGAACAGATCGAAAAAAGGCTGAGGGCGGCGGCGGAAGGCGATTTTGCGATTGCGCTTTACAATCCCTCCAGCCGGAAACGTGCGGATTATTTAAAACGCGCGTGTACGATTCTGTTGGAGGCCGGCGTAGAAAAAGAGCGTGCCTGCGGTTATGTGGAAAACATCGGAAGAGCCGGAACGAAAACGCATACCTGTACGCTGGAGGAGCTGGCGGATACGCCGGTCAATATGTTTACTACGGTTTTTATCGGAAATTCGACGACGGTAAGAGCCGGAGAAATCCTGATTACGAAAAGAGGTTATTTGATATGAAGCCGGTGCTGATCTATTCCGGAACGACGGAAGGAAAGCAATTATCCGAGTGCCTGTCCCTCGCAGGAATCCCCTGTACGGTCTGCGTGGCGACGGAATACGGCGAAACGGTTATGCCAAAACAGGATGCGGTCACCGTACATACGGGCAGAATGACGGCGGAGGAGATGCAGAGCTTTTTAAACGAGGGCGGATTTGCGGCGGTCGTAGATGCGACGCATCCGTTTGCGGTAGAGGTATCGGAAAATATCCAAAAAAGCTTAAAAGGCGCTTCCCTGCCTTATTTCCGTCTGCGCCGCGACTGCAGTCACGAAACGCCGCAAGGACGGGAGCGCTGGTTTTCGTCTGCAAAGGAGTGCGCGGCGGCATTAAAAGAAGTCAAGGGAAACATTCTTCTGACAACGGGGAGCAAGGAGCTTTTTCTTTACGCCCAAGACGACGAGGTTAAAAAGCGTCTGTATGTGCGCGTGCTTCCGAGTGCGGAAAGCATCCGCGCCTGTGAAGAACAAAAAATCACAGGAAAGCAGATTATCGCGCTGCAAGGGCCTTTTTCAGAAGAATTAAATCGTGCTATAATAAAACAATACGACATATCCTGCATCGTTACCAAAGAAAGCGGAGCGGCGGGAGGCTTTCCGGAAAAGCGCAAAGCGGCGGAGGCGCTGGGAATTGCCTGTTATATTATCGGCAGTCCCCAAGAAACGGGACTGTCGTTTTCGGAGGTACTCAAAGAACTGGAAATCCTGACGCAGACAGCGATTCCGAAGACCGCCGGACTTTGTGTTACGCTGGCGGGAATCGGCATGGGTGCGCCGGAAACCGTAACGCAGGAGGTAAAGGAGGCGCTGGAACGCGCGGATGCGGTATTTGGCTCCAAACGGGCGTTAGAAGCCGCCAAAGCCGCGGTTCCGGCGGTAAGTGCGAAGCCGCTGGATTGCTGCTACCGCGCCGAAGATATCCTTCCCAAGCTGGAACATCCGGAAGTGTTCCAAAAATGGGGCGGCGCGGTGCAGGTGGTCGTGGTATTCTCCGGCGATACCGGATTTTACAGCGGCTGCCGGAAGCTGCGGCAGGAGCTTTTCGATGCCGGAATCCAAAATGTGCGCATCCTGTCGGGGATTTCCTGCGTATCGTACCTATCGGCGGCGGCAGGAATCTCGTGGGAGGATGCCGAAATCTTCAGCATTCATGGAAGGCAGGAGGATTTGTGCATCAAAAACCGGCTGCTGGAAGCCGTCCGCAGCCGAGGAAAAGTGTTTGTGCTGGTTTCCGGCGCCTCGGATGTGCAGGAAATCGGAAAACTGCTGGAGGAGAACGGCTGCGGAAACTGCAAGGTCATTCTGGGACATCAGTTGTCCTATTCCGAAGAGCAGGTTCGGGAATATACGCCGTTGGAATGCCAAAACTGCACCGAGGAGGGACTTTACGTCTGTCTGATCTTAAACTTTGAACAAAAGGAGCGTCCCCTGACGCATGGCAGACGCGACGGCGATTTTCTGCGCGGACAGGTTCCGATGACGAAAGAAGAGGTGCGTACGATCGCAATCAGCAAACTCCGCCTGAATCGTCAGGGAGTCGTTTACGATATCGGAAGCGGCACCGGCTCCGTTGCGGCTGAAATTGCGGAAAGGAGCAGCAGTCTTTCGGTTTATGCCATAGAAGGAAAGCCGGAGGCGGCGGCTTTGATACGGGAAAACTGCCGGAAATTTGGTCTGTACAATGTAACGGTCGTCAACCAAGCGGCGCCGGAGGCGCTGGCGGCGCTGCCGGAACCGACGCATGTGTTTATCGGCGGAAGCGGAGGGAAGCTCAAAGAGATTTTGTCCGCGCTCTGCGGACGGGGAGCCGGCATCCGCGTGGTGCTGACGGCGGTTACGCTGGAAACCATAGGGGAGGTTTCTGCGATTCTCAAAGAACTGCCCGTTTCCGATGAGGAAATCGTGCAGCTTCAGGTCAGCCGCTCACTGATCGCAGGCCGTTACCACCGGATGCAGGCGGAAAATCCGATCTGGGTGGTTTCTTTTACTGTGGAGGAAGAATAAATGCAAGCAAAAGGAGTTATGCTCGCCGCGCCCAAAAGCGGAAGCGGAAAAACGCTGATCGCCTGCGCGCTGCTTCAGGTATGCCGGAACCGGAGGATTCCGGTAAATGCCTTTAAATGCGGGCCGGATTTTATCGATCCGATGTTTCACAAAAACGTCATTGGAGTTCCCTCGCACAATCTGGATCCGTTTTTTTCCGACGAAAAGCAGCTCAAACGCCTGTTTGACCGAAACCGCTCGGAAGCGGAAATCTCCGTTATAGAAGGCGTCATGGGACTGTATGACGGTTTGGGAGGAATCCAAAGGGAAGGCTCCTCCTATCAGGTGGCGCAGGCGCTGGATGTGCCGATCGTGCTGGTCGTGGATGCGCGCGGCATGGGATTTACCCTGATACCGGTATTGGAGGGACTTTTGCGCTTTGATACGCAAAAGAGGATTGCGGGCGTAATCTTAAACCGGATCGGAAAGCCGTTCTGCGATACGATTGCGCCGGTTATCGAAAAAGAACTGTCGCTTTCGGTATTCGGCTGCTTTCCCTATGAAAAAGAGCTGGCGTTTGACAGCCGCCATCTGGGGTTAAAGCTTCCGGCGGAAACGGAGGGACTGCGCGAAAAAATAAAAAAAGCAGCCTCGCTTTTGGAGCAGAACGTGGATTTGGAGCGGCTGTTTGCCCTTTTGGCAGAAACCGATCAAAAGACGAGTGCGTCCGCCGCGGCAAAAGAGCAGCAGAAACCGGAAACCAAAACCGAACCGGTGTGCCGGATTGCCGTTGCAAAGGATGAAGCGTTTCAGTTTTATTATGAGGAAAATCTGGATGCGCTGCGTGCTGCGGGCGCGGAATTGGTATTTTTTTCTCCGCTGCACGATGCGTCGCTGCCCGAGGGAACGGACGGCGTGCTGCTCGGAGGAGGTTATCCGGAGCTGTTTGCCGCGCAGCTATCCGCCAACCGCCCGATGCGCGAAGCGATCCGGCGTGCGATCGGGGAAGGGATGCCGTCCGTAGCGGAATGCGGCGGATTTTTGTATCTGCACGATACGCTGATCACGAAGGAGCAGGAAAGCTATCCGATGGCGGGCGTGATTCCGGCAGTGTGCAGCGATCAGGGAAAGCTGGTACGGTTCGGCTATGTCAATATTACGCAAAAGCGGGCGGGATTTTTCAAAGAAGCGAAAGCGCGCATCAAAGGGCACGAATTTCACTATTTTGACAGTACGCAGAACGGAAATAGCTGCGTTGCGCAAAAGCCGGTCGGCGAAAAACGCTGGGACTGCATCTGGTCGGGCGAAGATCACTGGTGGGGGTTTCCGCACCTGTATTACCCGTCCAATCCGCAGTTTGCGGCTTCCTTTGCAGAATGCTGCAGAAACTACCGCGGAAAGAAAACCTCTCGGCAGCAATAGAAATGTTTGGAAAGGACAGTGGGAAAATGGAATATTCGCATCGTTTTTTTGAGAATAGGGATTGCCGGTATTTTCCCTGTCATGACCGGAAAGGGGACTTTAACTGTCTGTTCTGCTACTGCCCTCTTTACCATCGGACGGATTGTCCGGGAATGCCGGAGTACAGGGAAAAAGACGGGAAACAGATTAAAATCTGTACGAATTGCGATTTTCCGCACAGACCGGAAAATTACGACCGGATCATGCGGATTCTTCGGGAAGATCTGCATTGTGCTTCCGATAAATAAGCGTGCCGATTACGTAAAAAATAAGGATCAGGACGATCAGAATACCGGCGATGCCATAGCGTCTGGTTCCAAGCGCGCTGCCGCTGAGCGCGGACAGCAGGATGGCAGGGGCACGTCCAACCAGATTGATGACGATCCATTTGGAAAGCTTCATATCCGTCATTCCGACCAGATAGGAGATCAGATCCTTCGGCGTTCCGGGCAGCAGGAAAAACAAAAAAATGATCCCGTCCCGCTTGCGGGAGGATTTTAGGAATTTTACGGATTCGATTTTTTCTTTGGAAACAAACAGCTCGACAAAACGCAGTCCGAACCGGCGGGTAAACAAAAAGGTAACAATGCTGCCCAAAGTCATGGCAAGATCGCAGATCAGGGTTCCTTTGGCGACGCCGAACGCAAGACCTGCGCCTATTTCAAACGGGCCTCCCGGAATAATGGCAAGCATGACCTGAACCATATTCATGCCCATAAAAGCAAGAACGCCCCACACGCCTTTCTCTTCGATCCAGACGCGGAACGCTTCCGGATCCGACATGAAATCCACCAGCGGACGGCCGACAAAATAAGTAAGAAAAGCTAAGAGTGCAAGGGCAAGGGCGGCAATTAAAAAACGGTATTTTTTCATGGGGTAACTCCTTTGTTTTTATAGACAGAGTGTACCACAGCCGTCGATAAAATACATCTTAAATATATCTTAAGATTTTACAGAGTAATGTTCAACTGCCTTCCGTTTCCGGTCAGATCGGCATAAAGCAGGTTATAGGTGCTGCGGTTTAAACGGCTGGAAATATGGGAGGATTTCTTCACAAAATCGCTTTCCTCGGAGAAAACTTTTTTTACCTTATCCATATCGGCTGCCTTTAAAAGATTTTCATTGAGCGTCAGGGAGCCGTCTTTTTCTACGGTAATGCCGATGTCCTCCAGCTCGCCGCTGTATTTGTCGGAAAGTCCCTTTAGCTGCTTGGCGTAGTGCTTTAATTCCGCCTCCCCGCCAGACAGGGAAGAATCCAGCGTATTGTTATAGGTATCGACATACGCTTTGATCGTATTGTAGATCGTTTCGGAGTTATCCTGATCGCTGTACGAATAGGAGCTCAGCTTTTTAGCAGCGTGCTTCAGAGCGCGGGAATCCTCATACGAAAGCTCCTCTTTGGAGTATTCCCTGCGGGAGGAGACTTTTGCGGCATTCCGATTCGCTTTATAAAAGTTGTTCATGAAAAATTCGGAAGTCAGCGTAACGCCGGTTGTATCGAATAGCATAATATACCTCCTGTATGCGCGTATTTTTGCAAACGATACTTCATATTCCTTATATCGGCGCAAGCGGCGGAAAAAATAAGAGGAAAAGTAAAAACTTCTTCCTTTACTTCTTATACGAAAAGCAGTAAAATCAATAGATAATAGAATGTGGTTATTTAGGGAGGCATGAGATTATGGAAAAGCGTTTTTTCGGAAAGACGAAAGAGGGGCGGGAAGCCTCTGTTTATTCTATTTCCAATGCAAACGGGATGGAAGTATGCGCATCGGACTACGGTGCAACCGTCGTATCCATTTTTATAAAAGATAAAGACAAAAACCGCAGAGATGTGGTATTAGGGTATGACGACGTCACATATTATCAGAAATATGCGACCAGCTATTTTGGAGCTACGGTTGGAAGAAACTGCAACCGGATCTCCAACGCCTGCGTTACCATTGACGGTACGGAGTACCGTTTGGAGGCCAATGACCATGAAAACAGCCTGCACAGCGGAAAGAACGGAATCGCGTTAAAGATCTGGGAGGTTGCCTCACAGGAGGACAACCGGATCACGTTCCGCTATGTCAGTCCGGATCTGTCGGAGGGTTTTCCGGGAAATATGACGGTTGAAGTGACCTATGAGGTAACGGAGGACAACAGTCTGGCGATTTCCTATCATGCGGTATCGGATAAAAAAACGGTCATCAATCTTACGAACCACTGTTATTTTAACCTGAACGGACACGACGGGGCGGGCGTGCTGGATCATGTGCTGCAGATCCATGCATCCCATTATACGCCGGTTGCCAGCGCCAAAGCGATTCCGACCGGAGAGATTGCCGATGTAGAAGGAACGCCGTTTGATTTCCGTACGGGAAAAAGAATCGGTCAGGATATTGAAGCGGAGCATGAGCAGCTGTCTTTTGGCGGCGGCTATGATCATAATTTTGCAGTCGATAAACAGGAAAAGGGCGTGGAAGAGGTTGCACGCGTCTATTCGCCGGAATCCGGAATCCGGCTGGAGGTTCTGTCCGACCGGATCGGCCTGCAGCTCTTTACGCCGAATTTCGGAAACGGACAGGAGGGCAAAAACGGCATAGTTTATCGCGGGCGCGGAGCGTTCTGTCTGGAAACGCAGTTTTTCCCGAATGCCGCGAACGAGCCGAATTTTGTATCGCCGGTCATTGATGCGGGCGTGCCGTTTGAGAGCCGGACGATCTATCGGTTTTCGGTAGAATAGGGAGAGCGTCGGGATCATGAAAATTGTATTTCTGGATGCCGGAACGATCGGCGAAGACATTGACCTTTCCGGCTATAAAAGCCTCGGCGAAGTAGTGACTTATGGGTTTTCGACAAAGGAGCAGGCGAGAGAACGCACCAGAGATGCGGATATCATCATTTTAAACAAAGTAGAAATCGATGAGTATTCCGTCGGGGAGGCCGCTCATCTGAAGCTGGTGTGCGTGACGGCGACCGGAACGAACAATCTGGACAAGGAATATCTTGCCCAAAGAGGGATCGAGTGGAGAAACGTTGCCGGATATTCTACGGAATCCGTCGCCCAGCACACGTTTGCCATGCTGTTTTATCTGATGGAAAAGCTCAGCTACTATGATTCCTATGTAAAATCGGGCGCATATGTCAATGATGTCATGTTCACACATTTTGCCAAAGTATTTCATGAATTAAACGGGAAAACATGGGGCATTATTGGATTAGGAAATATAGGCAGAAGAGTTGCGGACATAGCGAAAATGTTTGGCTGTAAGGTCATCTACTATTCTACATCCGGACAAAATACGCAGCCGGATTACCCCCGCGTTGATTTTCGCAGGCTGCTGGAGGAATCGGACGTGGTGTCGGTACATGCGCCGCTCAATGAGAAGACGCGCGGACTGATGGACCGGGATGCGTTTGCAGCAATGAAAAAGACAGCCATCTTTCTCAATCTTGGGCGAGGGGCGATCGTGGACGAACAGGCGCTCGCCGATGCACTGGAAACGGAAACAATTGCAGCGGCGGGACTGGATGTGCTTTCGAAAGAACCTATGTGCGCGGATAATCCTCTGCGGGAATGCAAGGACAGCGGCCGGTTATTGATTACCCCGCATATCGCATGGGCAAGCGTAGAAGCGCGCACACGCCTGATGGAGATTATTCTGGGACAGATCAAAGAGTTTTTAAAAAACCGGTCGTTTTGACCGGTTTTATTTTTAGGAGAAACGCATGGAATTTTTATACGGCCTGATTCCGGTAGCGGTTATCATGGCGGCGGTTTGGGGCAGAATACAGCAGAACAGGAACCGGAAAAAACAGGAGGAGCGGCGGATTGCGGAGTTTGGCATGGATCCGCTGAAAATGCCGGATGCAAAGCGGCGGAAGCAGCGGTTTGACGAGATCCGCATCTACTATGAAAGCATCCAGAACCAGCTGCCTGCGGACAGGATCGATGAAACGACATGGAATGATCTGGATATGGACGAGGTTTTTTACCGGCTGGACCATACAAGAAGCTTCATCGGGGAACAGACATTGTATGCGAAGCTGCATGAGCCGGACGGAAAAATGGATTTTTCGAAATGGGAGGAGCAGCTTTCTTTTTATGAAAAAGAAGAAAAAGAGCGGCTAAAGATGGAGGAAATGCTCGAGGGAATCGGGAAATCCCGAGAGGATTACTACCTTCCGACCTTTTTGTTAAACGCGCAGAATCTGAAGATCGAACATGCCGCGCTGTACCGCGTCCTGCAGCTTTTGCTTGCCGCCGGTCTTTTGGGAAGCATCTTTACCAGACATCCGCTGGTCATTGCCGCGCTGATCTTAAACGCGCTGGTCAATCTGACGCTTTATTCCATTGCGAAGTGGAAATACGAGGTCTATCTTTATTCGCTCGGCAGCGTCAAGCAGTTGGTGGGATTCGGGAAAATGCTGATCTCCCGTCCGGAATTCAACCGCCTGTTCGCAGATCCGGAAACGGAAACCGCGATAAAAAAGCTGGAGCCGATGGGACGTTTGATCGGCAATTTCCAGATGAGGAAGCGCGGGGTGGTTACCGGCGATATTCTGGAGATCCTGCGCGATTATCTCTGGGGCGTGACGCTGTGGGACATTACGCAGTATAACTGGATCATGCGCCTCTTGGACGGAAAGCAGAAGGAGCTTTTGCTCCTCTATGAATTTGTCGGGCAGGTGGATATCGGGATTGCCGCCGCGTCTTTTCGGAAAAGCGTTCCCCATTACTGCGTTCCGCAGTTTACGGAGGACAACCGGATGCATATGACAGAATTGTACCATCCGCTGCTGGAAAAACCGGTATACAATGATTTTGCTCCGGAAAAAAACTGCCTGATTACCGGAGCCAACGCCTCCGGAAAATCCACCTTTATCAAGGCGCTTGCGGTAAACGCCATCATAGGCCAGACGCTCCATACCTGCTGTGCAAAGGAAGCGTACATGCCGGCGTTTCGGATTATGAGCTCTATGGCGGTTCGGGATGATATTTTATCCGGCGAAAGCTATTATATGAAAGAGGTGCGTTATCTGAAAAGGATCATGGATGCGCTCAAGGAGGAGCGTCCGGTTTTCTGCGTAATCGACGAGATCCTGCGGGGAACCAATACGGCGGAGCGGTTTGCCGCTTCCGAAGCGATCCTGCGTTATCTGGAAAAGGAAAGCTGCCTTGCGGTAGTCGCAACCCATGATGTGGAATTGGCGGCAAAGCTGTCCGGTTTGTATGAGTGCTATTATTTTGACAGCAGCATCAGGGAAGCCGACGTCCGCTTTGATTACCGGCTTCGCAAAGGAATCGGAAATACGCGAAACGCCATTGAACTGCTGGACAGTCTCGGCTTTCCGGAGGAGATCGTGCGCGACGCGCGGTCTTTTGCGGCGGCAGGGACGCCCTTAGTATAAACATAGTTTCCGGTTGCCATACCGGAGATTTTGTTGTATTGTTAGTAGTATGAAAATTGAGTTTAAATATGAGAAAAAGAATAATATCCGCTTTGCGGCGGCTCTTTTTCTGGCCGTCGTTTTGTATTTTGCGGCGGAGTGCAGCCTGTGGGTTATCGTCGTTTACGCGGTGCTGTACTATCTGCTCCAAAATATAAAAATCACATTGGACGAACGGTTTTCATGGCTTTGGACGGCGATCCTTTTTGCAGGAGGTTCGGCATTTACGATGTTTTCCATCCAGTATCTGCTGCTCGAGCCGGAGCTGTTTTCACGAACGGCGGATCGGATGCTGTTTTTGAATGCGCTTTGCTGTCTGGCAGTATACCTGCTGGCGCTTTTGATCACGAATCAGGCGGGAATTTCCTGTATGATCGCCCATCTTCTGCTGCTTGTAATCGGATTTATCAATTATTTTGTATATCTGTTCCGGCAGAATGAGTTTACCTTTTCCGATCTGCGCTCCATCGGAACGGGGTTAAGCGTAGCGGGAAATTACCGGTTCCGTCTGGAGGACAGGGGCGTGTATGTGATCCTTGCGACGGTACTGTTTCTGACACTGGTACAAAAATGCCATGTAACTTTTCAGGAAAAAATACATATGCGCATTATCAGTGTGATGCTGCTGGCGATCGTCTGTATGTGGGTAGGACTGGAAACGCAGGGAGTGAATACCGAGACGTGGGAGCAGAAGGGCAGCTACCGGAACGGATATCTTTTAAATTTTGTACTGAGTGTGCGCGATAGCTATATTCGGGAGCCGGAGGGTTATTCGAAAGAAGAGGTGGCGCGTCTGGAAAAGGAGTATCGCGGCAGCGGTGAGTCGGATGCGCTTGCGTCGAACGAAAAAGAGCCGACGATCATCGTCATTATGAACGAATCGTTTGCGGATCTGAGCGTTTTGGGAGAGCTGAAAACCAATCAGCCGCTGACGCCGTTTCTGGATTTCATGACGGAAAATACCGTCAAAGGATACGCGCTTTCTTCCGTTTTCGGCGCCAAAACGCCGAATTCCGAATGGGAATATATGACAGGAAACACGATGGCGTTTCTGCCGTCCGGCTCGGTCGTGTATCAGCAGTATATCGGAAAGCATCCGTCCTCTATCGTATCGTTTCTCAAAAACAAAGGTTATACCTGCGTGGCGATGCATCCTTATTACGAAACCGGCTGGAGCCGGAATCAGGTATATCCGGATATGGGATATGACGAGATGCATTTTATACAGGATTTTGACCAGACAAAAATACTTCGGAAGTATATTACGGACGAAGAGCTTTACGATAAAATCATTGAGCGTTATGAAAACCGCGGAGTCAATGAAAAACTGTACCTTTTGGGGATTACCATGCAGAATCATGGCGGTTATGCGGAAACCTATGCAAATTTTGAGGAGGACGTTTATAAACTGGGACGCTCTTATACGGATGCCAATCAGTATTTGTCGCTGGTGCATCAGAGCGATCTGGCTTTGGAAAAACTGATCACATATTTTTCCAGTGTGGAGGAACCGGTGGAAATTGTTTTTTTCGGCGATCATCAGCCGAGCCTGAACTCAAATTTCTATCCGATCTTGAACGGAAAAGGATTGTCCGGTCTTTCGCTGGAGGAATTGGAAGCGCTTTATACCGTCCCTTTTTTTATCTGGACGAATTATCCCTCCGAAGCCGAAAACGTGCCGATTACCAGCATCAACTATCTGTCTACGATGACTTTGGAACGGGCGGGACTCGAGCTTCCGGCGTATAATCGGTTTTTGGACGATATGCAAACCGTCATTCCGGCGATTAATTCCAGAGGATATTATTCTTTGGAAAAAGGAGAATATCGGCATCTTGAGGATGCGTCTGGAGAAGAAGCAAAATGGATCCAAAAATACCGGATCCTGCAATATAATTCGATGTTTGATCAAAAAAACAGAAGCGCTTTGTTTTTTCCGTATTGAGTTTTTGAAAAAGGGGGAGTCATTTTGAAATTACGGGAGCTGCTGGCTTATGAAGATATTGTAATCCAATGTCACGATAATCCGGATGCGGACGCCATTGCATCCGGCTATGCGCTGTATCTTTATTTAAAGGAGCATGGGAAAAATGCTTCGATCGTTTACGGAGGAAGGAGCATTATCCGAAAGGGAAACCTGTGTCTGATGGTAGAAAAACTGCATATACCGATTACGCATGTCACACAGCTTCCGAAGCCGCAGCTTCTGGTAACGGTGGATTGCCAGTACGGGGGCGGAAACGTAACCCGCTTTGACGCCGAAGAGGTTGCTGTGATCGACCATCACAGAGTCAGCGTCGCGCTTCCGAAAATGAACGAGGTGCGGAGCTTCTTAGGGGCATGTTCGACGCTGATCTGGCAGATGCTCAAGGATGAACATTTTGACATCAACGAAAACGAGGATCTGGCGACCGCGCTGTACTATGGTTTGTATATGGACACAGGAAATCTTGCGGAGATCGCGCATCCTCTGGATAAGGATCTGCGTGACGAAGCCATGTTCAATAAACAAAAGCTGGCGCTGTTCCGCAATGCGAATCTTTCGGTGGAGGATCTCGAAATCGCGGGCGCGGCGCTGCTGCGGAGCGATTATATCGAGGAATACCGCTGCTCCATTGTAAAAGTAGGGGAATGCGATCCCAATCTTTTAGGAGTCATCAGCGATCTGATCCTCGAAGTAGATGCCATCGATGTCTGTCTGGTCTTCTGCATCCAGCAGGAGGGCGTGAAATTTTCTGTGCGAAGCTGCGTCAAAGAGGTGCAGGCAAGCGATCTGGCGGAGGAGATCAGTAAGGGAATCGGCTCCGGAGGCGGACATCTGGCAAAAGCAGGGGGATATCTGCCGTTTGAAACCCTGATTCCAGAATATCTGGAATACTGCAGCAGGGCGGGACTGAAGCCGCGAATGATACTGGGCGCGGACGACGTCAGCGAAGTTCCTTCCGCTTCGGGAATCAAGGGACTTCTGGAATCCCGTATGGTGGACTATCTGAAAAATTCCGAGATCATCTACGAAAACAAAGGGGATCTTCACATTGAAAATATGGAGCAGTACTGCATCCGGCCGTTTCCGGTCGGGTATGTAAGGGCGGCGGATATTTTGGAGGTAGGCACTCCGATCACGCTGCGGACGCTGGCGGGCGATCTGGACCTTCAGGTAGAAGAGGACATGGTCATCCTAATCGGCATCAAGGGGGAGATCTTCCTCTCCGATGAGAACGGTTTTCGGAGCGGCTACCGCGCATATGAGGACTGGAAATATTCGTTAAACTGCGCGGAATACAATCCCATCGTCAAGAATAATACCGACGGAACCGTCATTTCTTTGATGAAATACGCCAAAGTCTGCATTTCCGACCGCAGGAATCCGGTTCGGGCAATACGATTAAAGCACGACGTAAAAATCTTTACCCGATGGGATGAAAATAAATACATCAAAGGACGCACCGGCGATTACATGGTATTTCACGAAAACAATTCGCGCGATATCCGCATTCTGGATCCGGAGCTTTTCGAGGAGTGCTATGAGCGGCCGGATGCCAATGAAGACTCCGGAATCAAAGCCGTCATTTTTGATCTGGACGGTACGCTTTTGGACACACTTTGGGATTTGACCAACGCGGTCAATGAAGTGTTAAAAAGCGAGGGGATGCCGCCGCGTACTTTGGACGAGGTGCGCATGTTTGTTGGAAACGGAGCGCGGCGTCTGATCGCGCGCGCCGTACCGGAGGGAACGCCGGATGCGCAGATCGAGAAGCTGCTGGAACAATTCCGGCGCTATTATGTCAGCCATTGCAAAGAAAATACAAAACCGTATCCGGACATTTTATTTTTGCTGGACGAATTAAAACAGCGGGGCATTCGCATGGCGATCGTGTCCAATAAGCCGGATGCCGCGGTCAAAGAATTAAATCAGGTGTATTTCAAAAACCGCATGGCGGCGGCGATCGGCGAAACCGAGGGAACAGCCAGAAAACCCGCTCCGGATATGCTGGAAAAAGCGCTTCGGGAAATGGGAATCTCCAAAGAACAGGCGATTTACGCCGGAGATTCGGAAACCGATATCGAAACCGCCCAAAATGCGGGAATAGACTGCATATCGGCCGCATGGGGTTTCCGGAGCAGGGAACAGCTTTTGGAAAGCGGCGCAAAGCGGCTGATCGAAAAACCGATGGAATTATTATTATTTATTTAACGGGAGGAGATACATATATGGAAAGCAGGATCACAGGACATACAGGACTTTTGGCGCTGATCGGTTCTCCGGTCGGACATTCCGGTTCGCCGGAAATGTATAATTACAGCTTTGCGCGTCTGGGACTGGACTATGCTTACGTTGCGTTTGACATTAAGGAAAACGAAGTCAAGGATGCGATCGCGGCAATGCGCCTTTTCCATATGCGCGGCTGCAACGTAACCATGCCGGATAAGACGGAGGCGGCAAAATACATGGACGAATTGTCCCCAGCGGCGGAAATCATCGGGGCGGTCAATACGATCGTCAACGAGGACGGAAAGCTTGTGGGATATATTACGGACGGAGAAGGCTTTGTCAGCAATCTCAAAGATCATGGAATCGAAATACGGGATAAAAAGATTACCGTCGCCGGCGGCGGCGGAGCGGCAACCGCCATACAGGTGCAGTGCGCGCTGGACGGCGCCAAAGAGCTTACGATCTTTAACAAAAAAGACGCCTTCTTTGAGCGGACGCTGGCAACGGCGGACAAAATAAAAAAAGCCGTTCCATCCATTACGGTCAATGTCTATGATATTGACGACACAAAACGGATGACGGAGGAAATCCGCTCCAGCGATATTTTTGCCAACGCAACCATCGTCGGGATGAAGCCGATGGAAAACGAGAGCGTAGTCAAAGACTGCGGCGCGTTTTATCCGGGACTGGTAGTCGCGGACGCCGTTTATTCTCCGGAGGAGACAAAGCTGCTTCGGGATGCGGCAAAGGCCGGCTGCACCTGCATCGGAGGAAAAGGAATGCTGCTGTGGCAGGGCGTGGCTGCGTTTAAGCTTTATACCGGTATGGATATGCCGGTCGAGGAAGTAAAAGAACGGTTTTTTCAATAGAAGGGACGATTATGGAGAACGCAAAAAACGGAAATATTTTTCTGATCGGCTTTATGGGAGCAGGAAAAAGCACGATCGCAAGGTTGCTGCAAAAGCAGACGGGAATGAAGCTGGTGGAAATGGATGAGCGGATCGTACAGGAGCAGGGAATGCCGATTACGGAGATTTTTGAGAGATACGGCGAAGATCGGTTTCGGGAGCTGGAAAGCGAGCTGGTCAAAACGCTCGGACAGGAGGGAAATACGGTCGTTTCCTGCGGCGGCGGAGCTGTGATCCGTCAGGAAAACAGGGACGCGATGAAGCAGGGCGGAACGGTGGTATATCTTACCGCAAAACCGGAAACGATATTGGAACGTGTGCGCGGCAGCAAAGACCGTCCGATTTTAAACGGCAATATGAATGTAGAATATATTGCGCAGCTCATGGAGAAGCGGCGCGCGGTTTATGAAGCGGCGGCGGATATTTCCGTTGCAACGGACAAAAGATCAAAAAATGAAATTTGCGAGGAAATCATTGGCAGGCTGAAATTGAACGAGATTCTGTGAAAGGAAGCGGCGGCAAGGTATAATTTCACTTCATTTACAAATACTACTACCATTGAACTTTACCAAGAAAAAAATACGAATTTTGTAAATGGAGGAAGCATATGACAGCGACTGGCATAGTGAGACGGATAGATGATCTGGGAAGGATCGTAGTGCCGAAAGAGATTCGGAGAACGCTCCGGATCCGCGAGGGCGACCCTTTGGAAATTTTTACCAACCGCGAGGGGGAGATCCTGTTAAAAAAATATTCTCCGATCGGAGAATTAAAGGAATTTGCAGAAAGTTATGCGGAAAGCCTTTCGCAGACGACGGGCGAATTGGTTTGTATTACCGACCGCGATTACGTAGTTGCGGCGGCGGGACCGAAAAAAAGGGAATACGACGGAAAGCCGTTGACAAGAGAGCTTGAAACGCTGATCGAACGGCGCGGCTCGCTTCAGGTTTCGTCAGAGGAAAATGCATTTATTAAAATTACGCTGGACGACGGCGGAGATTTCCCGATGGAAGCGATCTCAACGATCATCTGTAACGGCGACAGCATTGGTTCCGTCGTGTTATACGGAAAAAATGAAGACAAGTGGCAGTCTGATACCGCAAAACAGCTTGTACAGACGGCGGCGCAGTTTTTGGGAAAGCAGATGGAACAGTAGTTTTCAGGCGGCCTTTCGGGACCGCCTTTCCTTATAGGAAATTGCACGTATGCAGGAAGGCTGCCGGCGGCAGGCTTTCTGTATATGAGGAAAGGAGGAGTGTATGTCAGAACAGAAGAAAAAGAAAAAAAAGAAAAAGCACCGTTTTTTCTGGTTCATGATCAAGCTCCAGATTTTCCTTATGATCTTGGTGCTGGGCGGACTGGGATATTATTATTTCGGAGGTTACGCCGAAGAAATTCAGCAGCTTCGGAAGGACGCGCAGCAGTTGGTGGCGCAGACGACGGAGAAGACGTTTGTTCCGTCCCAGACAAGCTCCATTTATGACAAAGACAATAATCTGATCTCGCAGCGCAAAGGCGAAAAAAACGCCGCCTATGTGCCGTATGAGGATATTCCGGCGGAATATATCGAAGCGGTAATCAGCATTGAGGATAAAAAATTTTACAGCCACAAGGGAGTGGACTACAAGGCTGTCTTACGTGCGGCGAAGGCCATGCTGGAAAATAACGGGAAACCGACGCAGGGCGGAAGCACAATCACGATGCAGCTTGCAAAGCTTACATATCTCCAATCGCTCCCGCCGGGGAAAAGCTGGCAGTATAAAGTGCAGCAGATGTTTCTTGCCATCGAGCTGGAAAAGCATTACAGCAAGAATAAAATTCTGGAATTTTATCTGAATAACATCTATTTTGCAAACGGATATTACGGAATCGAGTCGGCGTGTCATGGATATTTTAACTGTGAGATCGACGCGCTGGATCTGTCCCAGATCGCATTTTTGTGCGCGATCCCGAACAGTCCGACCTACTATGATCCGGTAGTCAATTTTGACAATACGATCGAGCGCCGGAATCTGATCCTGAAAAATATGCTGGACGACGGCAAGATCGACCAGACGGCATACGAAGCGGCGGTTCGGGAGGAAATCGTTTTAAACCGGCCGCAGGAAAAAAATACGCTGTGGAATAATTATATCGATACATATACCTATCACTGCGCGACGCTTGCAATGATGGAAAATTCCGGATTTGAGATCCGTTATTATTTTGATTCGAAAGAAGAAGAAAAAGCGTATGACGAAGAATACGACGAGTTGTACGCAAACTGCCGCAAGCAGTTGGATGCGGGCGGCTATAAAATTTATACCTCAATTGACATGAGCCTTCAGGAAAAGCTACAGAACTCTGTAGATTCTACGCTTGCCGGTTTTACGGAAAAAGGGGACGACGGGGTTTTGTCCATGCAGGGCGCAGCCGTCTGCATTGACAATCTGACCGGATTTGTTGTCGCCATTGTAGGCGGAAGGAGTCAGGATTTTTCCAATTATACGTTAAACCGCGCCTATCAGAGCCATCGGCAGCCGGGAAGCTCCATCAAACCGCTGATCGTGTATACGCCTTGTTTTGAAAGGGGAATCACGCCGGAGGCGATTGTGGACGATCATGCGTTTGAGGGCGGTCCAAGCAATTCGGGCGATGTTTACTACGGAAAGGTAACGCTCCGTTTTGCGGTGCAGCAGTCGTTAAATACGGTTGCGTGGCAGCTTTATGAGCGTCTGACTCCGGAGGTCGGACTGCAGTATCTGAAAAATATGAATTTTACCAACATCGTAGAGGAGGATTACGTGCTTCCGACCTCGCTGGGCGGATTTACAACCGGCGTATCTGCGCTGGAAATGGCTTCCGCTTATGCGACGCTGGAAAATGACGGCCTGTACCGTACGCCGACCTGCGTCAAAAAAATCATTGATTCGGATGAAAATCTGGTATATACCGCGCCTCAGACGGAAACGGTCATCTATAAGGAAACTGCGGCAAGAATGATGACGGATGTTCTGACGTCGGTCATGAAAGAAGGAACCGGACGTTCCCGTATGCTGAACAATATGCCATGCGCGGGGAAAACCGGAACGACAAACGAAAAGAAGGACGGCTGGTTTGTCGGCTATACCCGTTACTATACCACCAGCGTCTGGGTTGGCTATGATTATCCAAGAGCCGTAGACGGATTGCAGGGCGCCTCCTATCCGGGCGAGATCTGGCAGAATTTTATGAATCAGGCGCATGAAGGACTGACGCCGATGGAATTTCTGCCTTATGTCCAAAGCGAGGAGATGCCTCCTTCGGAGCAGGAGAACGCTGCCGCGCCGGAAGAAGAAAATCAGGGCGGAGATAATCCGGAGGGAGAGAATCCAAACGGAGAAAATGCAGACGGTGAAAATCCGGACGGAGAAGCGGCGCAGCCGTAAGATTTTTCTGGATTGGGAAAGGCGGATATGCTACAATAAAAAAGAAACTGAAAATCGAAACAGAAAGAGAGAACAGGAGGGGGTTTTTGTGAAACAATACGGTTTCGGAGTAGACGTCGGAGGAACGACGATCAAAATGGGTTTTTTTGAAACGAGCGGGAAGCTGCTCGATAAGTGGGAGATTCAGACAGATACGGAGGAAAACGGGAAGTCGATCCTTTCGGATATTGCACAGGCGGTTGACAATAAGCTGGCGCAGGAGGGAATCAGCAAAAGCGAAGTACAGGGAATCGGAATCGGAGTGCCGGGACCGGTGCGAAGCGACGGCGTAGTAAACGGCTGCGTCAATCTGGGATGGGGAACGGTTCATGTTGCCGAAGATCTGTCCGCATTGACCGGACTGGACGTAAAAGTAGGAAATGATGCGAATGTCGCCGCTTTGGGCGAGATGTGGCAAGGCGGAGCCAAAGGCAGCAAAGATGTCGTTATGGTTACGCTTGGAACCGGCGTAGGCGGCGGGATCATCGTAGACGGAAAGGTCGTTGCGGGCGCGCATGGAGCGGGCGGCGAGATCGGACATATCACTGTCAATAACGATGAGATTGAACCATGCAACTGCGGTCAGTACGGCTGTCTGGAGCAATACACGTCGGCTACCGGAATCGTACGCATGGCAAAGAGAAAGCTCGCAAAGACTTCGGAGGAAACGAGCCTGAGAAATTACACCGATATAACGGCAAAAGATATTTTCAATGAAGCAAAATCAGGAGACGAGGTTGCGCTTGGACTGGTAGATGAGCTGGGCGAAATTCTGGGAGCAGCGCTTTCGAACCTGTGCTGCGTTGTGGATCCGGAGATCATTGTAATCGGAGGCGGTGTTTCCAAAGCGGGACAGATTTTGATTGACACCATCCAGAAGCACTACATTGAGACTTCCTTCCACGCATG
>CANQCX010000011.1 GCA_947591115.1 uncultured Lachnospiraceae bacterium
CGCTGATCGTTCCCAGACGGCTCACAGAATCGTCACAGGTGCGCACCAGACTGCCGAGCTGCTCCATCGTTGCGGACGTTTCCTCGGTGGACGCGGCGTTTTCCTGCGAAATCGCCGAAAGATTTTCCAGACTGCTGTGCACTTTGTCTTTGGAGCGGTTGATGGTCGCGATCTCTCCGGCGATCCCCTCCACCGCGTAAGTGACGTTAGAAATCTCCGTATAGAGCTGTCCGAATACCTCTTTGGTTCGGTCGAGCTTTTCGTACTGGCTCTGAATTTCTTCCATAACGGTGTCCATCGCTTTCACGCCGCTGTTGGAATTGGCGATCAACTGCTGCACGATCGCTTCGATCTGCTCGGCGGACTGCTTGGACTGCTCCGCCAGCTTGCGCACTTCATCCGCGACAACCGCAAAGCCTTTTCCCTGTTCTCCGGCTCTTGCGGCTTCGATTGAAGCATTTAAGGAAAGCAGGTTCGTCTGCTCCGCGATATCTGAAATCATTTCTACTACCGTACGGATTTCCAATGCCGACTGATTCGTTTCATCTGTCTGCTTCTGCACCTCTTTGACCGAAGCCTGCGTTTCATTGCTGACCTTTACCAGCTCATCGAGCGTAACATTTACCGCCTTGTTGGAATCCGTCATATTCTGGGCGCTCATCTTCAGCGCTTCGATGTTCTCGGACGCCCTCTCTACGGCAAATCCCATGTCGTTCATCTGCTCGGTTACGTCCTGCGTTTCCCGCGCAAGTCCGGAGGCGCCCTCCGCGATCTCGCCTATGGCGGCGTTGATATTGGAGATCGACTGGTCAATGGAGGCAAAATTTCCACGTATGCTGTCGGAAAAATCCGTCAGGGTTTCCGATGATACGTTTAGATTTTCTACGATACCGACAAATTTTTTCAGCAGCGAATCTACGGATCTTGCGATATTGCCTACCTCGTCCTTGCGTCCGGTCATTTTCGGACTGATGGAGAAGTTCAGCTTTCCGTCCGCTACATCGTTTAGATCGGCAACGGATGCCTTGATGTTTTTTACGATGCCACGCGCGATCAGTCCGCCGAAGATCAGGCAGAGAATACCGATTCCGATCATAAACAGACCGGAGTACAAAAGCCTGCGGGAATATATCGCATGCGTCGCTTTTGCGGAGATTCCGGTAAAAAGAATGACCTCGTTTCCGCTTCCGCCGTCGTCGACCAACTGATACGCGCCGTAATACGGCGTTCCCTCAACCTGCACGCTGTCCGAGAAATAATAGCCGCTGCTTAAAATCTTCTGATAAACTTCATCGGACATCTGCGTTCCCAGAATCCGGTTCCCGTCCGAATCGAGAATGGTGGTCGCCCGCCGCGTCGTCCCGTAAAATACCGTCACGTCTACTCCGGTATTCTCACGAAACTCATCCAGACGGCTGCAGTCCGTCGTCAGATTCCATGAGCCTCAGTACAGCTCGTCCCCTTTTAGCTGAAATGCATCTTCATTTACCAGATCCATCATTTCCTTGACCGCGTAGACGGAGGATTTCAAATGATCCTCCCTCAAACGATCCGCCATTTCGTTTCCGATGCTGTTGGTCGCCAGTATCGCAAACAGCACCAGCCAGATGATCGGCTGCATGACGCAGATCAGAATCTCCACCATCAGGTTCAGTTTCCATTTTTTCATTTGTAATTCCCTCTCCCATCTGCATAAACTATATCTTTATTGTATTCAAGTTTCCGTTTTTTGTCCAGTGGCATTTACGCTGTCCGGCCGCCACATGCGTCTTACGCAAAAAAAAGACAGCCTTTTATGTGCTGTCTTTTTAGGAGAAGGTATTTTTACTATGGGGTATAGCAAAAACTATATAATGTATTGGGGGGTTTTACAAGAAGTATAATACCACCCTTTCCCGAAGAAGTGTTCACAAAGTTTACAAATTTTTCGTATTTTTTCTGTGCAACATTCACAAATTCGTGCTGTTTTCCTCCGGAAAAAGCGCTTCGAATTCTGCTCCGGTAATCTTTTCTTTCTCCAGAAGAAGGTCGGCGCACGCCTCCAAAACGCTCCGATGCTCCATGATCATCTGCTTTGCTTTCCGGTACGAATCGTCGATGATGCGCTTTACCTCCTCGTCGATCTTCTCCGCAACTCCTTCGCTGTAGCTTCTGGTATGCGCCAGATCCCTGCCGATAAAGACTTCTTCGTCGTTTTCGCCGTAACAGATCAGACCGATCTGGTCGGACATGCCGTATTTCGTTACCATATCGCGCGCGAGCTTCGTCGCCTGTTTGATATCCTGCGAGGCTCCGGTCGTAATGTCGTCGAAGACCAGCTCCTCCGCAACGCGTCCGCCCAGATCCACGATGATCTCCTGAAGCATACGTCCCTTCGTCTGAAACATTTCGTCTTTTTCCGGCAGAGGCATGGTATAACCTGCCGCTCCGGTTCCGGTCGGAATGATCGAAACCGTATAAACCGGTCCCACATCCGGAAGCAAATGAAACAAGATGGCATGACCGGCTTCATGAAACGCCGTAATGCGTTTTTCCTTTTCCGAAATGACGCGGCTTTTCTTTTCCGCGCCGATCCCGACTTTTACAAACGAGCGGCGGATGTCTTCCTGCGTAATGTAGCTGCGCTCCTCTTTTGCCGCAAGAATGGCGGATTCATTCAGCAGGTTTTCCAGATCCGCGCCCGTAAAGCCCGCTGTCGTCCGCGCGATCTGCTGAATATCGACGTCGTCGCCCAGCGGCTTGTTTTTTGCATGGACATTTAAGATCTCCTCCCGTCCCGCTACATCCGGTCTGCCTACTCCGATCTTGCGGTCAAAGCGTCCCGGACGCATAATGGCTGGATCCAGAATATCTACGCGGTTCGTTGCCGCCATGACGATAATCCCTTCATTGACGCCGAAGCCGTCCATTTCCACCAGCATCTGGTTTAACGTCTGCTCGCGCTCGTCATGTCCGCCGCCCATTCCGGTGCCGCGCCTTCTTGCTACCGCGTCGATCTCGTCAATAAAGACAATGCATGGCGCGTTTTTCTTTGCATCTTCGAATAAGTCGCGCACGCGCGATGCGCCGACGCCGACAAACATTTCTACGAAATCCGAACCGGAAATGCTGAAAAACGGTACGCCCGCTTCTCCTGCAACCGCTTTTGCCAGAAGCGTTTTTCCGGTTCCCGGAGGGCCGACCAGCAGTACGCCCTTCGGAATCCGCGCGCCCAGCTGGGTATACTTGCGCGGCGAACGCAAAAAGTCCACGATTTCTTCCAGTTCTTCTTTTTCCTCCTGAAGTCCCGCGACATTGCTGAAATTTACATGATTGTCCTCGTCCGTCGAGAGCTTTGCCCGACTTTTCCCGAAATTCATCATCCTTCCGCCGCCGCTCTGCGCCGCCGCGTTGTTGCTCATAATGATAAACAGGATGAAGAACGCGCCGAACATCAGAAGATACGGCAGGAGGTTTAACAGCCAGTTCTCTCCTTCGACCTCCGAAACGGTATAATCCTTGAAATCGTATTCGTCCATCAGCTTCTGCATTTCATTGACGTCGGAGGTATACATTTTATCCTTATTGCCGTCTTTGTAGTAGATCTGCAGGTTTCCGCTCGGAATCTCGCGGTTCTGGATGACCTCGACCGCCGAGATCTTATCCTGCTCTAACGCGCTTTCAAATTGCTCCCTTGTATAGGTGTTGCCGGTCGGCCGTCCGGTACTCCATAAGAAGTAGCCGACCAGCAAAAGAATCAACAGTATATAAATACCATATCCGCCCAGTTGTTTGTTTTTCCTATTATTCAATGCAGTTCTCCTTTATTTTCATCCGCGTCCTCCAAAAAACCGATGTATGGAAGATTGCGGTATCGCTGGTCAAAATCCAAGCCATAGCCTACGATAAATTTATCCGGAACAACAAATCCGGTGTAGTCTACGGTAATATCCGTTACCTCGCGCCTGTCCGGCTTATCCAAAAGCGTGCAGACGGTAAGCGTTTTGGGGTTCCTTTCCCGCAAAAGGGCAAGCAGACAGCTTAACGTATGTCCGGAATCCAGAATATCTTCTACCACAATGAGGTTTTCGCCCTCGACCGGACAGTCCAGATCCTTTCGGATGCAAGGCTTTCCGGAGGATTTCGTAGCGGAGCCGTAGCTGGACACCGACATAAAATCCAGCGTCATGGGAAGCTCGATCTGTTTTGCCAGCTCGGCTGCAAAAAAGACGGCGCCCTTTAAGACGCATATCAGATAAACCGATTCTCCCTGAAATTTGTCTGTGATTGATTTCCCGATCTCGGCAGTCCTTTGACGGATCTGCTCTTCGGTCAGATATACGGAAATCTTATGCTTCTTTTGATACTCCATCCGAATCTCCTCCTTCGTAGCGCACCTCCAGAATGAAGGCTGTTTCTTTGGTTACTTTATAATCCTCGCTGATGCGGCCTCCGATCATCCATATGATCTTGCTGCCGTCCGCCAGCAGAAGCTGTTCTTCACGTATTCCCGCCGGAATTTTTTCATCGATCATGTAGCGGTTCAGCTTCTTGCGCCGTCCCTGCGCATCCAGAATAAAATAATCGCCCTGTCTTCGGGTACGCACAACAAAACCACTCTTTATCTTATCATAATCCACGAATTTCGTATACTTTTTTTTCGCAAAGTTCTCGTTTTGTCCCTGATTTTTCCGTACGAAAAACCGCAGCCTTTCCCCGCGCGTTCCCAACAGCACGCTGCGCTCCTGTCCGTCGTCCCTGCACTGCTTTAGCAGCGTTTCCGGAATTTCTACGCTTGGCGTTTTTTTTGCTTCCGCTTCCTCCTGCATCTTCAGCCGGAGGATGCCCTGCTCAAGGCGGACCGTCCAGCCGTACGGAAGCAGAACGCGCTTTCCCGATTGTTTGTCCAAAAGCGCCAGAATTTCTTCTATATGGGTCTCCGTAATGTCCCTGCTCTGTCCTGCCGCCTCAAAAAGCACGTTGCACACCAGCTCCGCCTGAATCGCGGGATGGTATTTTTTTAATTCTCCGACGCTGAGCAAAAACGCGTCTTTTTCTTTTTTTACCGCCGTCCGTTTTGCTTTTTCTACCTCCTGCTCCAAAAAATCATACACCTGATCGAACTGCCGGATGCTTTGCGCGATATGCAAAACGGCTTTTGGATTGATCCTGCACATTTCCGGAAGAATACGCCGCCGGAGCCGATTCCGGCTGTAGGCTTCATCCTCGTTGGTAGAATCCCTGCAGTACGTCTTCCCCCGCTTAGAAAGATAGCTTTCGATTTCGCCGCGTCCGGTTTCCAGCAGGGGGCGTATCACAACATAGTCCCGATACCGGAGAACCGGCCGGATTCCGCACAGTCCGCGAAGTCCGCTGCCCCGCAGCAGACGGAACAACACCGTTTCCGCATTGTCCTCCCTATGATGGGCAAGCGCGATTACCGCCTGTTTTCCTGTTGTTTGCCGGATTTCCTCCGCCCGACGGAAAAATGCGTCGTAACGCAGCTTCCTTGCCGCTTCCTCGAACCCCAGATGCTGTTTTTTGGCATACTCCGGCACGTTTACCTCATACCGCGTACAAGGGACCGCGATTTCGGCGCAAAGCGCCTCCGTAAATTCTGCGTCTCTTATGCTTTCCTGCCCGCGGATCCCATGCTCCACATGGACGGCTTCCAGTTCAAATCCCATCTGTCTGCTCAGTGAATGCAGCACCAGAAGCAGACAGACGGAATCCGCGCCTCCGGAAACGCCTGCCACGATCCGCACCCCCGACGGCGCCATATGCAGCCGAAGCATATACTCTCGTATCTTTTGTTCCATTATTTCTCCCAGATTCCCGTTACCAGAATCGTCATATCATCCATTACATATCCGCCGGTAAACAGCAGAACTCGTTCCAGAATCGTTTTTGCCAGAACGCCGGCATTGTCCGTCCGGATGCTGCCGATGAGCTCCATCAGCTTTTCCTCCGGCTCCTTTACATGAAGATATTCTAACACACCATCCGTAACCATGACAAGGAAATCGCCGTTTCTGAGCGATTTTTGCGTATGCTCCGGCTCCAGATCGACATTGACGCCGGTCGGAAGCGAGGCGGACGAAATGCATTCCACCTCCTCTTCATGGCGGATAAACGTTGCCGCCGCGCCGATTTTAATCAGATCGAGCTTTCCGGAATACAGGTCGATATCCGCCAGATCCATTGTGGAATAGGAGTGGTCTTCACCCTGCAGCACCATTGCCGAATTCATCATTTTTATCGCGGTGTCTTTGTGAAAGCCGGCCTCCATAAATTTCTGCAGCAGCTCCACCACCAGCTCGCTTTCCTGACTGGCGCGGCTTCCGGAGCCCATTCCGTCCGAAAGGCAGACAAAATACCTGCCGTCGTCGAGGGAAAACATGGTAAAATTATCGCCGCTGACCGCAGAGCCGTTTTTCTTTTTGGATGCGATCCCCGGAAGCGTATAAAATACGGTGTCTTCATATGCGGTCAGTACGACCGGCTCTTTGGTCAGGATGGCGCGCGCATTCTGCTCCAGACGCAGCGGAAGATGAATTGCTTTTTCGAGCGCCCTTACATAGTTGCGGCTGGGAATCCCGCCGCCCCATTTGCTTGCGACCTTTGCTTTGATATACCGCCGTTTCTGCTCGTCCTCATAGATATGGATGTCCTCGGCGATCAGTCCCTTTTCTTTGGCTTCATAGGCGATCTTGGCGATCAGGACTTTCGATTTGGCATCCAGATTCCGGTTCCCCTTCGCCCATCCCTCCATCAGTCCTGCCATTGCGTCAAGCTGCTGCGCGATGACCAGCCGGTTTTCCAGCAGCCGTTTATACCATGCCTGATTCAATTCCATCCGGCTGAAGGCGCTGACCGCTTCTTCTACCATATTCGGATAGCGCGGGCAGTCCCGCACGTATTCCTGTTTTACGATCTCCTCCTTTGGCCGGTGTTCGACGACCGCCTGCAGCATGGCGCGTATCTTTCCGGATAAATGGATGCTGTTTCCGTTCCAGCATACCGCGCAGCCTTCACATGCCGCGCACAGCTTTCCGGTTACCTCCTGTTCGAGATTCCCGACATCCTCCAGCGAGTTTTTTTCTTTCCGCTCGCTCATAGAGGAAAACGCCGCCGATAAACCGTCTACGGCTGTCGCAAACGCCGCCATCCGTCCCTCCGGATCATAAAAGCTCTCCTCCTGCTGCAAAACGCCGCTCCCCTCCGGCTCCAAAACCGGCAGACGAAGAACGGAGAGCATTTCCGCCAGATAATGAATGAGAACGGTTAATCCCAGAACCAGAACGCCCTCGCTGATTCCTAAAAGCAGCTCCTTTTGATCCGCCGATACAAACGCATGTCCCGAAAAATTCATCGCGATCGTGGTCACTCCGGCGATCAGTCCCGCCATAAAACCTCCGCATTTGCGGTTCGCCCACAAATAAAAACGGATTGCAATGGCTATGATCATTAAAACGAAAATATATTTCATGACCATTTCTAACGACATATAATATCCCATGCCGACCATCATGCCTATGTACAGCAGCAGAGAGCGTTCCTGAAACAGGCAGTTTGCTGCAAAATACGCCGGCAGGAACGGATAATACCCCATAATGCAGACCGCGCTGCACAAAAAGCCAAACGCTCCCTGCGCGCATCTTCTGATGTTTTTTTGTAAGCTTCCTTTTGTTTCCATTTTTACACCTCCATGATTCGTATTCGTTTCCGCCGAAAAGCGGCGAGTGATTCGATTATACGAGGGAGGGAAAAAAATGTTTGTCAAAATAAATTCGCGTTTTGAAAAACTTTTCGCCAAAACTTCCTTCTTTTTCGCGAATCGACGCGTTTTCAATATGCTCAAGTATTTTAAGGAATTCATGCAGACGCGTTCAGATGCTCTGCGCCGGAGGCTTTTTTTACCATGATATAAAAAAGGCGGAGAATGAAAGAAGACGCCGGTCTTCTATTCTCCGCTTTCTTTGAAAAGAATCTGGTTTTCGTGTACCAGTCCCAGTTCATTTGCTTTTTCCTGAATGTATTCATCTGAATTCATGTGAGCTTCCTGCTCGTCTAATTCCTGCGACCGCTGCGTTTCTTCCTCCATCTGCTGGAGCAGCTCCCGCTCCGCCGCCGCATAGGCGTCATCCTTCTGCTTGACGCGGTAGATCTGTATGCCCATAATGACCAGAAAGGCGAGTACGATCAGGCACACGCTGATGGTTCCGGTATTTCGGTTTTTCTTTATCCGATTTCTTTTCATCTTCGTTCCTCAATTCCTAAACCGTTTATGTAACCATATTGTAACTGCTTTTGCCAACTTTTTCAATCGTTTTTTTCCTTTGGAAATATAAATCGAAAGTCTGCGGACAAGCCATCTCCCGAGCAGCAGATAATAAAACAGCATCCCTGCCGCCGTTCCCCCTATGATATACGCCCGCAGCGCCCCGTCGTTTTCCCGATAAAGCAATAGAAAAACCGCCGTTCCAAATAGAAGCCAGTACAGTACGTCCTCCGCCGATACCCATACGGTTCCATGTGGAACCACCCGCCGGAAAATGCGCAGCGCGTCATACAGCGCCATCATGACCGCTCCCAGCAGACAGGCGTTTCGGAGGATCTCCATTTCTTCAAAAATGCTTTTACTGATCTCCATTACTTAAACAGTTTTCCCAAAAAAGACTCCTTTTTCCCGACGCCGCCCGGTACGTCCGAATATTCCATCGTGCCCATCTGGCCTTCGATATCCACTTCTCCTTTTTCCAGATTTAACCGGTTTACATGAAGATCCTTTCCTTTGATCAGCAGCATCCCCATTTCGGTTTCCAGCAGGATTTCCGATACGTCAAAGGAGAGGACATCCAGCACTCCCGTAAAGCTCCCGTTTTTCCGGTTGCTCAATAAAATTTTATGCGATTTTGCCAATGTTTTTTCATCCATAAAAAAGACCTCCTATATTGGTAATATATTAGGAAGTCCTTCTTTTTATGATAGATATTCAAATAAATCTTTCGCTTCTTCCTTCTTTGTCGTTTCGCGGATGTCAAGCACCCGTACCCGAACCGACTTCTGACCGAACAGGATCTCGATCTCGTCCCCCTCTTTGACCTGAGCGGAAGCTTTTGCCTGTCTGCCGTTTACCGTCACGCGTCCTGCGTCGCAGGCTTCGTTTGCAACGGTTCTGCGCTTAATCAGGCGCGAAATCTTTAAAAACTTATCCAAACGCATCTGCTGTCCTCCTTATCGCTTTTTGCATCATCCTCCCATACGGGAAAAAAGACCCGACAGCATCTGTCAGGTCTTTGCGCTTCATCCTCTATATCCGGCGATATTAGTTGATCGCATCTTTTAAAGCCTTGCCAGCTTTAAACTTCGGCGCTTTGGATGCCGGAATTACCATCTCTGCTCCGGTCTGCGGATTTCTTCCGGTTCTTTCGCCTCTCTCAGATACCTCGAAAGTACCGAAACCAACCAGCGTAACCTTCTCGCCCTTGTTTAACTCCTCTGTGATGACGTCGGTAAATGCCTTTAACGCTGCTTCTGCGTCCTTCTTGGAAAGCTCTGTTTTCTCTGCAATCGCTGCAACTAACTCTGCTTTGTTCATGTTCAAATTCCTCCTCTGGATTCTTATATAATATAATTCGAGCGAACTCCCAAATTACCTACAAGCATATATATACTTGTTTTTTTCATATTTGTCAAGGAAAAAAAGCCTATTTTCCTCATTTTGCTACTAATTTACTACAAAATTGTTACAGACTGCTCATACCGTTCATGAGCATCTGCCAGCGCAGGGTGGATAAATAGTCCTGCATCAGCTCGTCATAGTCCAGAGAATTGGAGCTGCCGCTTCCGCCGCTATTGGTCGTTCCGCTGCTGCCGTTGCTCGTCCCGCTGCTTCCGCCGTTGCTTGTTCCGCTGCCGCCGCTGCTTGTCCCGCCGCCGCTGCTCGTTCCGCTGCCGCTATTGCTCGTCCCACTGCTGCCGCCGTTGCTTGTTCCTCCGCTGCTTGTTCCGCCGCCGGCTTCGCCGTTGTCCGTTCCGCTTCCGCTGCTGCTCGTCCCGCTGCCGCCGCTGCTCGTTCCGCTGCTTCCGGAGGAGCCTTCGTTCTCATCCGCCAAGCCGATTAAAATCGTCGCTTCCGGCGAATTGACATACAGATACTTTGTCCACTCCGGATAGCCGCTTGCCGAAACCGAAATGGAGTGTACCCCATAGCGCAGCTTTTGAGGCTGGCTGTAGTCGATTTCTTCGCCGTCCACCCAGATGGAGGCTCCCTCTACATCGACTTCAAACAGAATCTTTCCGTACGAAGGGCCGTCGCCTTTCATCGCATCCAGATCGACCGTCGTTGTTTCGCCCCTGCGGATGCTGACGTTGCAGCTTCCTCCCCAGCCGTCTTTTGCAACGGTCAACTGGTAATTCCCCTCCGGTATCTCCATTTCCATATCCGGCATGATCTCCGCAAAAATATCGTTTCCAAGCTCCATAAAGCTGCCTTCAAACAGCTCCGTATTGGCAAGCTGCAGCATCCCATGTCCCGTCGTTACGCTGATGGAGAGGATCTCTTTGTCCTTTCCTACAACGGAAAGCCGGTCATTCTCCGAAATATCGGCGAGCGAGATCAGTTCCCCGTTGGAAAACACAAAGACGTCGCTGCCGTAATGATACTTGGCGTCCGCGATCTTAAACAGTCCCACGTCCGACCTCATCGAAAAGCGCACAATATCGTCCTGCTCCCACACGTCCTCCGAGATGCGCACGTCCTTTAGCCTGCCTTCCGCCGCGGAAATTCCGATCTGCACCACTTTTCCCGGCGTGAAATTGACTGCGGAAACCGACTGGCCGTATTTATCCAGAAAACGGGTTCCCAGCGAGTAATAATACTGGTACTCCAATCCCGTCGAATACCGGTACAAATGCAGCATTTCCTCCGCGCTGTTATTGGCAAGGATCAGGTAAAGATCCGAGTCGTCCTCCTTTGCGCCGTCTTCCTCTGCGCTCTCCTGCGCCTCCGTTTCCGTTTTCCACGAGGTACGGTAAGGCGCGTCGGGAGTATCATCGCTGTTTTTCCCGCAGCCTGAGAAAATCCCCAGAAGCAGAAGCAGGAAAACTCCATATAAAATTATCCGGTTGGTATCTGCTTTCCTCATAAGAATCAGTATACATGATTATGAAAGAAAAGAAAACAGGTTTTCCAAAAAACAGTTCCTTGCTTCCTCCTGCGCTACGACCTTATCCAGCTTTTCAATGTCCCGCCCCGACAGCCATGCTTTGTGCGAATTGTAGTAGTGATTCGCGATTTTCCAGAACTTTTCTGGAAATAACAGAATCAGATACAACTGCCGGTATTCGCTGACGCTCAAAGGCCGTACGTCGGTATAGCTTTGAATCAGGCTCATCCCAAGCTCTTCGTTCCAGTTGTTCTTTTCCAGCATTTTTCTTAGAAAATTGGCAAGATCCAGTACCGGAAGGTTATAGTTCATGTCCTCAAAATGAACGATGCGCCAGCCGTCTTTTGTTTTTAGGACGTTATGCTGGTTAAAGTCCCCATGACAGAGACGGTATTCCCGTTCATCCCCGCTGCACTCGCGCAGTTTTTCGACCGACTGCTTTGCATGTTCGATAAAATGCGGGTACTGTTCCTGAAATTTCCGCTCGAATTCATTCTTTTTTTTTCGAGACCTCACGTAATTTTTTACTTTGACCAGTTCCCGATTGTGTTTTTCATAAAGGAGGAGCAGCGTGTTTTTCTCGTTTTTCAAGAATTCCGGTATCTCGATCGGACATCCGCCTCCCAAAATATGAAAATGCGCCAGAAGCTCCAATGCCGCTTTCATATCCTCCCTGACTCGGGTGCTGCACTCGCTTCCCGCAAACATGTCCTTTAAAATATATTTGGCGCCCGCCTCATCCTCCGCTAAGACTTCTTCTTCCTTCGTCCGGTAGATCTGTTCCACCACCAAACCTTCCGCCTGAAGATATTCCAGCATCCGCCTTAAAAATCCCGCGCGCTCCTTCGAACCCCGAAACGGTGTTAAAAGCAGCATTCCGCGGTCTGTATCACAAATATAGACTCCTCTGCCCTTCGTAATCTGATTTACCGATAGATCATATTGCTCCAATACTGCTTCCGGCTGATTATACAAGAAAACCCCTCCATATGACTCACTCGCGTCTGTTTATCATATGAAAGGGGCCGCCAATTTATGTGCCAGTTCCGTCAACTTTTCCTTTGTATTCCATTGCGGATGCTCCAAAACCGCATCAAAGAGCATATCCAGTACCATTCCGATCTCTTTTCCGGTTTTCATCCCGAGCGCGATCAGATCACTGCCGCTGACCGCCAGATCTTTTTTGCAAATGCACTGCCCTTCCCGAAGGATTTTGTTGTACAATGCTTCGTATTGCTCGATATAAGAAAGTTTTTCCTCCCTGTGATATTCGCTCTGCGCCAGCGTATCGGCGCGTTTGACCTCAAACAGCTCCGGAAAATAGTCCGCTCCGATGCGGCTGGCCGCGCGCCGGACATTTTCCTCCGTCAGCGGCGGTCTGTCGTCATGATAGCGCACCAGCATGCAGACGCGGCGGAGCGTATGATTGTCAAATTTCAGGCGGCGGAGGATTTCCCCTGCCAACTGCTCTCCCTGTTCGGGATGCCCTTTGAAATGGTTCTGCCCGTTTTGATCCGTTGTGATGCACTGCGGTTTTGCAACGTCATGCAAAAGCATAGCCAGCCGCAGCACCTTGTCCGAACGTACGCTGCAAAGGGAGTGTATCGTATGCTCCCCGACGGTATATTTGTGGTGTTTATTCTGCTGCGGCGTTTCCATCATTCGGTCAAATTCCGGCAGAAATACTGCAGTCAGCGACAATTCATACGCCGTCCTTATCTCCTGCGGATGATCGGAAATCAGTAATTTTACCAGCTCCGCCTGAATCCTCTCCGCGCTGACTTTGGCAATGGCGGGCGCTTTTGCCCGTATCGCCTCTTTGGTCTTTTCTTCGATGGAAAACCCAAGCTGCGCCGCAAAACGCACTGCGCGCAGCATTCTTAATGCGTCCTCCGTAAACCGGTCGGCGGGAACGCCGACGCAGCGCACCACTCCTTTTTCTAAGTCCGCAATGCCCCCGAAGGCATCCACAAGTCCCTGCGCTTCGTTGTACGCCATTGCGTTAATGGTAAAATCTCTCCGTTTTAAATCCTCGAGCAGATCGGGGGTAAAGGTAACCTCCTTCGGATGGCGCGAATCTTCGTATTCCCCGTCGATCCGGTAGGTCGTTACTTCATACCCCGTACGCCCGCACATGACCGTTACCGTTCCATGCCGGATTCCGGTGTCGATGGTATGCGCGAACAGCTCCTTTACCTGCTGCGGACGGGCGGAGGTCGTAATATCCCAGTCCTGCGGCGTCCTGCCCAGCAGCACGTCCCTTATGCAGCCGCCGACCGCATATGCTTCAAATCCGTTTTCCTCCAGCGTTCGTATCAGTTTGTTTACATTTTCCGGCAGATCGATTCTCATATAAATGCATAATGTCCCTTTTCCGTTGTTTTGACGGTGTAAAGTAGATCATCCGCTTTCCGGATCAATTGATTAAACGATTCTTCGTCGCAAATATCCGAGGCGCAGGAAATTCCGATGGAGCAGCTGATCCTTCTGCTTGCATCTACCACGACCTCTTTGTGGATACGCGCTTCGATCTCCTGCTTAAAGCCGTTGGTCGCTTCAATCCTGCGGTAGATCTCCTTTGCCATATTCTCTAATATGACGCTGTCGTCGGTATTTAAGATGATGATGAACTCATCGCCGCCATACCGGCTGACAAATCCGTAATCCGCTGAAACCTGCTTAAAGATATTCGCCATCTCCTTTAGGATGATGTCGCCGATATCATGCCCGAAGGTATCGTTGTAATGCTTAAAGTTATCCAGATCGATAAACATCAGACCGATGCTCTGCGGTTTTCCCTCCTGCGTAATGCGTCTGGTCATCCGCTCGATCTCTCCGTACATTCCGGCACGATTATAAATGCCCGTCAGCACATCCGTAACGGCCGCCGCCTGAAGCTTGCTGTTCATCTCATAGACTTTTCTGCTTGCCTCCATACGGTTAATGGAGTACCCGATCTCTCGAAACAGCAGACGGTAGATCTTTAAGTCGTCTTCATTTAACATGTACCGCTCAATGGAGGAATGCCAGTTATCCCTCATGCAGATATAGGTAATCAGAAGATGCGTCAGCCTGCCGCTCTTTAAGAACGGTACGGCAACAAAGGAGCAGACCTTATCCATTCCGAAATAGGAAATCGCATCCTGATGTTCAAAAAAGCTGTCGCTGATCTTGGAAACCGCAAAGCCCTGCGGGTACTCCTTCATGGCATGTTTGAGTCCCTCGCTGATCTCCGGCGTCATCAGTATGCCGGTATCGTTATACAGTTCCTTAAACCTGCCGTCGTCTTCATAACGCAGATAAAGCACCTGATCGACATTAAAGTGATTCTGGAACGCATGCATGGCATTCTGAACCATCGCTTCAATATCCACATCGTTTACGTCGATCAATTTCTGCCATGTGGAAATGAATTCCATCTGACGTTTGCTGATCAGGAAGTCCGCCTCCAACCCTTTTTGTTTGATCAGAGCTTCAATGTCCTCCTCTGATACGCGGCATTCGCTTTCGTAATCATCCATTTCGACTTCTTCGAGAAGCTTCGTCGGAATATTTTCCGCAAGCTGCCGGTTCATTTCCTCATGCTGCTCTAAAAAGACCTTTTCTTTTTCGTATAATTCCATCCGTCCCAAAGCCTGAAACAGCTCCATCCGTTTGGAGCGGAACAGACGGTAGGCAAAAAACTGGTTTCCTTCGGCATTCATGAGATATTTCTCCGCCTTCTCATAATTGGCAAGCGCCGCTTCGGTATCGCCGTCTGCGTAATTCAAAAGGGCGGTAGAAAACGTATACAAAAACATATCGTCATCCGACTTCGCGTAGTCATGAATGACCTCAATATCTTGTTTTTCTTTTTCTTTTTCAATTATGTAGTTCAAAAACTGTCTGCAGCTCAACAGATAACGCTCACAGTTAAACCGGTCGTTCTGCAGAATGCAGGAAAGCGCCAGCAGCGCATACAGCTTGGAAAGGTTGCACACCCTTAAGCTGTTTAAGTGAAGCTTGTCGATCGCCTTTACGGAAAGCTGCAGGTCATGCTCCGCCTCCGCGTATTTGCCCAGCATGATGTTATTGAGCGCGCGGTTGTAGTAAACCTCGGCAATATCCTCCGGCAGCTTTAACCGGTAAAACAGCTCGATCGCGCGGTTATAGTAGATCTCCGCTTTCCGGCTTTCGCCTACCGCGCTTAAATTATAACCCAGTCCGCTGTAGATCCTTCCGGCGTAGATCAGCCCCCTTCCCTTCATGAACTGATAGGTGCGCACCGAATACAGCATGGCGATCTCGTTCATGCCGTTCGTGGAGGCCAGCATGATGTTTTTCTGGTACGCATCGTGAACCAGCATGGCATTTCCGATCTCTTTTGCCAGCGAAACGCCTTTGCTGAAATAATAAAGCGCCGCTTCGGAGCGGTATGCTTTCGCAACGACCTCCGGCTTGTTGTCATAGGCATAGATATAAATATGCGCAAGATGATTCTTGTAATTATACTTGATGAGCTTCTCGATGAGGCTGTCTTCAATGGCAATATCCTGTATACAGAAAAAGATATTGTACCAGCCTGACATCTGCGTCTGGATGTTGAGCAGCTCCGCCTTAAAGATCCACTCCTTGTTTCCGATCTTTTCCGCAACCTCCCTTGCGATGCCCGCATAGGACAGCGCATCGGACAGCTTGCCCTGATACATATAGCAGGTTGCGATCAGGTACGCGCATTCATAGTTGATTATCAGTTCTTTCTCCGGCAGGTTCAGATGGGTAATCTCTTCTACCAGCTCTAACGCTTTTGACATCTCGCCCAGCAGAATGGAGACTCTTGCATACCAGATAAAATAGATTAATTTCAGTTCATCCCCCATCTCCACGTCTTCAAACTTGATCTGCTGCTCCACCTGAAGGAAAAACTTTTTCGCCTGATCATAATCCAAAAGATTGATCGTGTTGACAATTTTTTCCATATCTTCTTCAAAGCTCTGGCTCTGACGCGCATACTCCGCATCTTCGGCGCGCCGCTTTCCGCTGCTTCCGATATGGTACATCTGGCTGCTGTCTTCAATGCCTTCGATGATCTTTTCCCATGTGTCCGGCATATCGTCCTGACGGTAGGTGCCTTCGTTGACGCCCAGCACCAGTCCGATATTGACGGAGGAATCCTCAATGAGCTTGCTGACCATCCGCAGCACGCTCTGGCTGGCAAGCTGGAACCGGTTGATCACGATCACGACCGGACATACCTCCGCTATGGTTTTCAGCATGGTTACCATCGCATCCGTCATGCACTCCTGCTCATACGCGACCTCGCCCAGCAGGACATTTTCCAGACGCCTGCACTTGCCGGTTTCGTAATAGGACTGCAGTACCGGCCGATGCAGGGAATAGACGTTGCAATCCGCCAGAAATTCGCCGAAATCGCCGTCCACGCGCTCCCGATAAATGCTGCAGACAATATCCAGAAACGGTTCGTATGCGCTGATCAGCGAATCGTATTCGAATTCATGCCATGCAAAAAAGATTTCGTCTTTATTTTGGGCATACTGCTGGATGCTGCTTAACCCCCGTATAGAAAAATCATTGTTGTAACATGCCATGACAATATTTTTTTCCGTTTTCCCGATTCGGTTGTAAACCTGCTCAATGACACCGTTATAATACTTATCCATCATGATTTTCCCCCCAACTCATCATCAATAAGCCTTGCCCCAATAAATCAGTTTTGCCGCCGGCTTGCCGCAGCAGACGCATACGTCGGAAATCGTTTCCTTATCATGAAAAGGAATGCATCTGGAAGTGACTGCCAAATCCTCTTTGATCCGGTCTTCGCAATCCTGACTTCCGCACCACATTCCGCGGATAAATCCCGGCTTGCTTCCGGCGATCTCTTTTAATTCTTCATAATCATGGGCGTCCCAGATATGGGCGTCCCGATGCGCTTTTGCGCGCTCAAACATATCCTTTTGTATCTGCTCCAGCAGTCTGGTCACTTCCTCCGCCGCATCGTCCAAAGATACCTCCAGCTTCTGGCGGGTATCGCGGCGTACCAGTACGCAGCGGTTGTTCTCCAGATCTTTCGGGCCTACCTCGATCCGGATCGGAATTCCGCGCATTTCCTGCTCCGCAAATTTCCATCCCGGACTCTTGTCGGAATCGTCCAGCCGGACGCGGCAGACTTTGGATAAGCTGCTGCAGATCTCCTTTGCCTTTTCCAATACGCCCTCTTTGTGCTGCATGATCGGAATGACCATCGCCTGTACCGGCGCAATGCGCGGCGGCAGCACCAGTCCCGAATCATCCCCATGAACCATGATGATCGCGCCGATCAATCGAGTCGTCATACCCCATGACGTCTGATAGACATATTTCAGGCGGTTATCCTTATCTGTAAACTGAATCCCGAACGCTTTGGCAAATCCGTCGCCGAAATTATGGCTCGTACCGGACTGCAGCGCCTTTCCGTCGTGCATAAGCGCTTCGATCGTATAAGTAGCCATTGCTCCTGCGAACTTTTCTTTTTCGGTTTTCTGGCCTCGGATAACCGGCATTGCCAGAACCTCCTCGCAGAAATCGGCATATAAATTCAGCATCTGTATCGTGCGCTCCTCGGCTTCCTCCGCCGTAGCGTGGGCGGTATGCCCCTCCTGCCACAGAAATTCTCTGGAACGCAGAAACGGCCGCGTTTCCTTCTCCCAGCGGACCACCGAACACCATTGGTTGTACAGTTTTGGAAGATCACGATACGACTGGATCAGATCCTTATAAAAATCACAAAAAAGCGTTTCCGAGGTCGGGCGGACGCAAAGACGCTCCTGCAGCTCGCTGAGTCCGCCATGCGTAACCCATGCCACTTCCGGCGCAAACCCCTCTACATGGTCTTTTTCTTTTTGAAGCAGACTTTCAGGAATAAACATCGGCATATAGACATTTTCCACTCCGGTCTCCTTAAATCTTTGATCCAATTCCTTCTGGATATTTTCCCAGATGGCATAACCGGCGGGTTTGATGATCATGCACCCCTTTACCGAGGAGTAGTCGATCAGTTCCGCTTTCTTTACAACGTCCGTATACCATTGCGCGAAATCCTCCTCCATAGAAGTGATGGCCTCTACCAGTTTTTTCTCCTTCGCCATATGCTGTCTCCTTTTCCCTGTCTTCTACTAATTGCTTATAACATAAGAACTCAAATTTATATTATGCCAATATAAAATCCTTGTCAAGAATTACGGCTCCGGCTTTTCGCTTTTTTTTACAACCGTTCAGCCACGCTGGCTTTGAAGCGCGAAATGCGGACTGCAGAACAAATTGCAGAGCATAGGAAACGGAGGAAGAAAGAATTGCAGAAAACGATTGAAAGGTAATGTCGGAAATGGTATATTGGTAACGTGGCGAAAGCCATAGGAAAGTACCCATGACAGGGCGCTAAGCGTCCGGGGGACGCTTGTTTAGCGCCGACCGGAGTGAAGCGTAGTGGCAGCCTCCCAACGCTTAATGACCGGCATGCCGGAATACATAGGAAGGGAGGTGGCGTTATATGACAGCTTTTGAAATCATCTCGATTTTCATTGGCATATTAACATTGTTATGTGCCTTTGGCAGTTTAATTATAACGTTGCTTGCCTTTCTCCAAAAGAGAAAGAAAAA
>CANQCX010000012.1 GCA_947591115.1 uncultured Lachnospiraceae bacterium
GCCGGACCGCCTTCTGTGATCATGTAGATATTTCCAAAGTTATTGAAATTAGAGGCAAAGGTGGAAATGATCAGCGGGATCGACAATTTGGTAACCATCGGCAGCGTAATCTTTTGAAAACACTGAAACCGCGTTGCGCCGTCAATCCTTGCCGCCTCATAATATTCCTGCGAAATCGCCTGCAGGCCGCCCAGACAGACATTCATCATATACGGAAATCCCAGCCACAGGTTGACGATGATGATCCCGAAACGCGCCCAGAACGGATTTGTCAGCCAGGGCACATTCCACGCCACCCCGATCGTATGTAAAAGATTATTGATTCCGCCGTACTGTTCATTCAAAAGTCCCTGCCATGCTAAAATCGCAATGGTGGACGGCAGCGCCCAGGGAACGATGAAAAGCGCGCGGTAGATTCGGGACTCTTTCATGTGCGGATTGTTCAAAAGGATCGCAAGGACCAGTCCCATCGTATACGAACCGAGGGTGCTTAGCACCGCAAAACAAAGCGTCCATCCAAGTACCGGAAAAAAGACATTTTTGATGTTTCCAGCAAATACCTCCATATAATTGGACAATCCTACAAACTCAAAATTCTCCATATGGAACATATTATAATTGGTAAAAGAAATTATAATCGTGTAAATGATCGGCAAAACGGTTACGATCAGAATCGAAATCAGCGCCGGAATCAGATACGGATATGCTTTTCGGTTGTTTTTCTTCATACGCGCCTACTTTCCGGCATCCATTAAGTCAACCGCTTCCTTCAACTGCGCAACGATATTTTCAGCGGCTGCTTTTGGTTCCAATTCCCCTGCCCACATGGATCTTATATTATTCACATGAATACTCCAAAGCTGTCCCATTTCCGAAACGGTCGGCATCGGTTCTCCTTGATTGATCTGCGCAATAAACGCTTTGGAAAATTCATCCTGCTGAATGACATCATTTTCCTGATCGGAAAGCTTTGCCGGAATCCGGTCGCCCGCTTCATAAAGTCCCTGCGCGCCGTTATTGATCAGATACATGATAAAATCCCATGCCGCCTCCTGTTTTTTGGATTTTTCACTCACGAAGCTGATCTGCGTACCAACCGGAGTGACAAATTCTTCGCCATGAAACGTCGGCATTACCGTAACCTCAAACGGTACTCCCGCCGATTCAAAACCGTCAATATCCCAGGGACCGCCGATATAAAACGCCGTTTCGCCGTTCTGGAAATTGCTCCTTGCAATATCTGCGGTTACATCCGCTGAAACCAGATGATCTACGCTGCAGAGATCGTTGATAAATTCATACGCTTCGACCGCTCCGTCGTTTGCCAGACCAATGTCGCTGACGTCGTATGCGCCGTCTTTATATTGGAAAATATATCCGCCGCATGCCCGAATAAAACCGAGATCATAATAAATGCTTGTGGCATCAAACTGAACGCCGCCGTTTTCTTTGGCGACCTCGACCAGCTCCTCCCATGTCGCCGGTACCTGTGCGACTTTATCCGTATTGTAAAACAGTGCAACCGTCTCTACGGCAAGCGGCACTGCGCAGCGGACTCCGTCTACATAGCACGCCTGAATGGCAGCATCCGAAAAATCCGCATCCTCATACAGTCCGTCCGGCACTTCCGCGACCATTCCGGCGTTTACATAATCGGCAAGCTGGTCATTCGGAATCCCGACAACCGCATCCGGCCCCGAAGGACTGTTGACCGCCTGTGCAAACTGCTGAACGGACGGAGTTTCGTTGATGACCTCTACCGTATATCCCGACTCCTTTCCCCACTCATCGGCATATTCTTGGATGGTGTCCGTTTCTACCTGCATATTTGTCCAGATAACCAGCTTTTTTTCGCTATCTCCTTTGCCCCCGCAGCCGGCAAGCAGTCCTGCTGCCATTGCCGCCGTCAGTACCATTGCCGTAATCCTTTTTTTCCTCATCCTCTTCTCCTCCTTTACAATTCCGCCAAATGGATCAATGCCTGATTCGCATTTCCTTTTGCATCAAACAACGCCTGATTCGCCCACGAATTCCCCGGTGTCATGCTATCCTTCATATATTCGCAGCCGATTTTTTTCGACCATGTACATTCCGGAATCGGCAGCCATGCCGGCTCCCAGTACAGTACGCCGATCCCCCGTCCGTTTTCTACCTTCCGGACTGTTTCGTAAAGATCTTTTAAAAATTCCAGCTGCCCTTCCTGCGTCGCCGGATATCCGGCGGCCGCCTCCTCTTTTTCCGAAAAAACAATTCCGTCGCAGCCCAGCGGATCTAATGTATAGCCGATCGCGGTTTCCGCAACCAGCACGTCTTTCTGAAACGTCCGGCTGATGTCGTTCATGTTATAAAGCAGGTCTTCCATGCTGCCGTTCCAATACGGATAATAGGACATGCCGATCATGTCAAAATCCAGATGATACGGTTCAATTCCTGCAAACCATTTGCGGTACATGGCATTATCCGTACCAAAATCCAAATGCAGCAGAATCTTTATCTTGGGATCCGCTTCCCGTACTGCCCGTATTCCGTTGGCAAGCAGTCCCGTCATTGCCGCCGTCTGCTCTACATGTCCGTCCGGCCAGAGCAGACCGTTTGTGATCTCATTGCCGATCTGGACAATGACCGGACGGATATTTTCCTCCTGCATCCGCTTCATCACATCCGCCGTATACTGATATAATGCCCGCCCCAGCTTTGCGCCAGTCAGATCCTTCCATGCTTTCGGCTTGATCTGTTTGGACGGATCCGCCCAAAAATCGCTGTAATGGAAATCCAGCATAAAATCAAGTCCGCTGTCTGCCGCGCGTTTTGCGAGTTCGATCGTCGTTTTCAGATCGTTTGTCCCTCCGCCGTACGCATCTCCGTTTTCATCGTACGGATCCAGCCAAAGACGGAGGCGCACCAGATTGACTCCGCACCGTTTCATAATCCGAAATACATCCGTTTCTTCCCCGTTCAGATAATACGCGGCATGGTATTCCTCCAGCTCTTTGACCATGGAGACGTCCATTCCTTTTATAAACTGCATGTACTACTCCTTTACCAATGTGATTCCGTCAATGGTTCCCCAGCCGCCCGGTGCGGTTGTCACGCTGACGCCGACCGTAATCTCTCCTCCGGTTACATTTAATCCGTCCAGTTCCGCCGTATTCCACGCCAGATAACCATTTAAAGAAGTGTCCGCTTTGACGGTTTCCCCGTCGATGACCGCGTAAAAATAAATCGAGGCATCCGGATCTCCGCCCGCGTCTCCCTGTATGCTGCCGGTCAGCTTATAGGTGCCCTCTTCCAGTCCGGTCAGCGTCTGCTCCGCAGTAAAATTGACGTCGGAAGACGAAGAATAAAAGTGAAGGCTCTGCACGCCGTCGCTGCAGTCTGTCTCTCTCGTATAAATATCCAGCTCTTCCGTTGTATTGTCCACATTGTTAATCGTCCAGCCGGTAAAATCCGCCTCTTCGAAGCTGCCGTTTAACACATAGTTTCCATTTTCATCCGCCTGAGCCGTAATCGCTCCGCCTTCATTCCCCCCTGCTTCACTGCCGCTTTCTGTGCTGCTTTTTTCGGTGCCGCCTTCACTGCCGCCGCAGCCCAGCAAAGAAACGGACATCCCTGCCGCCAAAATTCCCGCTATCAGTTTTTTCTTCATGTTTTCTCCTCCTTTTTTGTAGTAAATTGATTTTGCAGTAAATTTATTATCTAATTTTAGATAAATTATTTACTACACATAATGTAGCATATCGGTTCGGAGTTGTCAACAAGAAAAATTTTCATAATAAAAAAAGAGCAGCTACGCCCTAATCAGGCATAACTGCTTTTATCTTTTACTTACAACTCTTCCGAAATACGGGAATCCCATTGACAAATACCACTTTTGTAATCTTACTGTCCGTCAGTACCCGATTCCGGAGCAATTCCAAAGCCGATTCGCAGATAACCGGAATATCGATATGAAATGTGGTAAGCGGAGGCGAGACATACTGCGCAACATTCACATCATTGATACTGAATACCGATACCTGCTCCGGTATCTGTATGTTTTCTTCATTCAGCGCCTGCAGTACGCCTACCGCCAGCGTATCACTTGCCACGCAGAGTGCAGACGGAAGCTTCCCTTTGCGCACCATTTCCTTTCCGAGACGGTACCCCTCCGATACGGAAAAATGCTCCGATATAAAAATATAGTCCTCGTTCAGACAGCCGTAATACTGTACGCTCTGCCGGAAAGACCACTCGCGTACATCCATGACCGATTGTCCGGTATCGATATTTCTGTCCGTTCCGCCGACAAATCCGATGGTTTTATGTCCTCTTTCCATATAATAATCGACCATCTGCGTGACAAAAGAATCCAGATTCGGCCGCACTGCATCGAACAGTTTTTCATCCGGCGAGGTGTCAATAAATACGCCTTTGGAGCAGATTTCATACAATCTGTTTAATTCCTTCCGGTTAAACCATCCGATTGCTACAAACGCCTGAGTGTCCGGCTGGATCGCCTCCAATCCCTCCTCTTTTCTGACTATGGATAATTGGATGTTCATTTTACCCGCCAGCTCGATCAGTTCCGTACGGATCGACTGATAATAAATATCCTCCAGCTCTTCTTCGCATGATACCCAGTAGAGCATAACTACATTTTCAATTTTGGGATAAATGACCTTTTTCTTATAGCCGATCTTATCCGCCGCCGCAAAAATGGCATCTCTTGTTTCCTGACTGACCGAAATCCCCTCATCATAATTCAAGACTCTGGATACGGCCGCACTGGACACACCTACCATTTGTGCAATTTCCTTAATCGTCGCCATATCTTTGCTCCTGCTAAATGACAGTCCGTACTACCTTCGGCTTATGCCCCGCCTTTTCCAGCGCCTTTAAAATCTGCTGCTTATGCTCGGTTCCAAAGCATTCCAACGTAATCCGCAGTTCTACGGCGGCATTCCGGTTGGTGGTAACAAACTGATTATGCTCCAATTTGATAACATTGCCCTGCTCTTTTGCCATCGTATCCGCGATCTTGCAGAGCTCGCCCGGCTTATCCGGCAAAAGTACGGAAACCGTAAAAATCCGATCTCGGAAAATAAGTCCCTGCTGCACCACAGACGACATGGTAATGACATCCATGTTGCCGCCGCTTAAAATCGATACCACGCGTTTATCCTTCGCCTTTAAATGCTTTAATGCGGCAACCGTAAGCAGACCGGAATTTTCTACGATCATTTTGTGGTTTTCCACCATATCCAAAAAGGCAACGATCAGTTCGTCGTCCTCTACCGTAATGATCTCATCCAGATTTTTCTGGATATACGGGAAAATCTTTTCTCCCGGCGTCTTTACCGCAGTACCGTCCGCGATCGTATTGACGTTTGGAAGCGTTACGACTTTGCCCGCCTCCAGACTTGCCTGCATACAGCTGGCGCCCGCCGGCTCCACGCCGATTACCTTGATCTTCGGATTGAGCAGCTTTGCAAGCGTCGATACGCCCGCCGCCAGTCCGCCTCCTCCGATGGGAACCAGAATGTACTCTACCAGCGGCAGCTCCTTAAAAATTTCCATTGCAATCGTTCCCTGTCCGGTCGCCACCGCCGGATCGTCGAACGGATGAATAAACGTATAACCCTTCTGTTCCGCCAGCGTAAGCGCGTAAGCGCATGCTTCATCGTAAACATCGCCATACAGCACAACCTCCGCGCCATAGCTCTTGGTGCGGTTGACCTTAATGAGCGGCGTCGTATTCGGCATGACGATCACTGCCTTGCAGCCGTAGCATTTTGCCGCATAAGCGACACCCTGCGCATGATTCCCCGCAGAAGCTGTGATCAGTCCCTTTGCGCGTTCCTCTTCCGACAACGTACTGATCTTGTAATAAGCGCCGCGTACTTTATACGCGCCGGTAAACTGCATATTCTCCGGTTTCAGATAGACCTTATTTCCTGTCTGACCGCTTAAGAAATCACTGTACACCAGCTTTGTCTCCAGCGTAACCTCTTTGACCTTTTCACTGGCTTCTTCAAACTTATCCAATGTCAACATGTTTTTGTCCTTCTTTCTTTTTGTTTATCGCCAATGCATCATTCGGTTTGTCCGGACGGTACATGGAACAACGCGTTTACAAACTCATCCGGATCGAATTTCTGCAGATCCTCGATGGTTTCTCCAACTCCGATGTATTTGACCGGAACCATCAGCTCCGACTGGATCGCTACTGCAATTCCGCCCTTTGCGGTTCCGTCCATTTTGGTCAATACGATTCCGGTAATATCCGCTACCTCGGAAAATTCCTTTGCCTGCACCAGCGCATTCTGTCCGGTCGTGGCATCCAGCACGACCAGCGTCTCACGATAAACATCCGGATATTCCCGCTCTAAGATACGATTGATCTTGCCCAATTCATTCATCAGGTTCTTTTTATTGTGCAGCCGTCCCGCCGTATCGACCAAAAGCACATCGGCATTGCGCGCTTTCGCCGCTGATACTGCGTCATACACCACAGAGCCCGGATCGGCCCCCTCTGTGCCTCCGACCATATCGACTCCGGAACGGTCTGTCCATTCTTTTAACTGGCCGCCCGCTGCGGCGCGGAAGGTATCTGCCCCCGCCACAACGACGCGTTTTCCCTGATTTTTGAGTTTTCCCGCCAGTTTTCCGACCGTTGTGGTCTTCCCGACGCCGTTTACGCCGATGACCAGTACAACGGATTTCTCCGTTTCAAAACGGTAGGCGGTTTCTTCTACCTGCATCTGCTCCTTAATGCTGTCGATTAAAAGCTGCTTACAGGCTTCCGGTTCCTTGATATGCTGCTCCTTGACCTTTTCCCGCAGCTTTTCGAGGATCTCCTCCGTTGCATGAACGCCAAGATCGCCCATGATCAGGATTTCTTCCAGCTCCTCATAAAATTCCTCGTCAATGCTGGAAAATCCGGACAAGATCGCATCAATGCCGGATACAATATGATCCCGCGTTTTGGAAAGTCCCTCTGCCAGCCTCCGGAAAAATCCTTTTTTCTCTTTTTCCGTTTTTTCTGCCTTTTCTTCTTTTTCTTCCATAATTTCTACTCCGTTAAATCATTTTCGATCAGATTGACCGACACCAGCGTCGATACGCCCTTTTCCTGCATGGTAATCCCATAGAGCCGGTCTGCCGCCGCCATCGTGCCGCGGCGGTGGGTAATAACGATAAACTGCGTATTTTCCGTTAATTTGCTCAGATAATTTGCAAATCGGGTTACGTTCGAGTCGTCCAGCGCCGCTTCGATCTCGTCTAAAAGACAGAACGGCGACGGCTTCAACGCCTGAATCGCAAACAGCAGCGCAATCGCCGTAAGCGCTTTTTCCCCGCCGGAAAGCTGCATCATATTCTGCAGTTTTTTCCCAGGCGGCTGCGCAATAATGCGGATCCCGCATTCCAGAAGGTCTTCCTCCTCCACAAGCTCCAGCGTTCCATGTCCTCCGCCGAACAACTGCCGGAACGAAGAATCGAATTCCCGTTGGATCTCGGAAAATTTCTCGGTAAACTGCCGGCGCATTCCGGTATCCAGTTCTTCTATGATACCCAGAAGCGTCTGCTCCGCTTCGACCAGATCGTCATGCTGGGTTTTTAAGAATTCATAACGCTGGGAGACTTCTTTGTATTCCTCAATGGCATTGACATTGACATCGCCAAGACTGCGGATGTCCTCCTTTACCTCAGAAATCTGTTTTTTTACGGCAGGAATCTCCTGATACGCCTCGTTCTTTAACGCCTGCGCCGCATGCGGCGTCAGTTCGTATTCTTCCCACATGTAGTTGGTCTGGTTTTCCATCGTTTCCTGAAGCTTTTCGCGCTGGCTGTTCAGACGGAAAATTTCCTTATCCAGATCATTTCTGCGCTTTGCAAGCTCCTCCTGCCGCTGGAAAAATCCCCGGTAATCCGCCGACATCCGCTCCTTTTTCTCCTGATTGACGCTTAATTCCTCATTCAGCTTTTCAAAGGCGGCTTCCGATGCCCGTATCGTTTCCCGAATTTCTTCAATATCGTTCTTTTTCTGCTCGGCATCCGCTTTGGCGTTTTGGGCATTCTCCAAAAGCTCCTCGCGTTCCGCATCGAATTTCTCGATCTCCCGACCGATACGCTCCATATTTTCCGCAAGGAAACCGGCGTTCTGGCTTAAATTCGCGCTTTCCAGCCGGATGGCGGATACGCGCTCGTTTGCCTGCTCCTCCAGCTTCGTCTGCGTTTCCAAGATCTCCTGAAGGTTTTTGCTCTCCTCTGCGATCTCGCTCTCGCGCTGTTTCGCATAGGCGATCTCATCCAGAATCTTCTGCTTATTTTCATGGATTTCCTGAATCTGCTTTTCGATCTCCGTACTTTCGTCCGCAAGACCGGCAAAAACACTCTCGCTTTCCTTCCGCTGCTGGTCAAAACGGTCTACGTTCATCTGCGCCGTATTCTGCAGAATATACTGCTCCTGAATCTGCGCTTTGACCGCTTCCCATTCCTCCGCGCCGAGCGCCTGCGCCGTTGCAATTTCTTCTTTCCGCAGCCGCAGCCTGGAAAGCTCCTTTTCCAAATCCTGAAGCATCCGTTCGGCTTCCTCGATCTCACGCTTCCGCGCGAGCAGGTTGGAGGAATTCTTAAACGCTCCTCCTGTCATAGAACCTCCCGGACTTAAATATTCGCCCTCGAGGGTAACGATATGTAAACTATAATGATATTTCCGCGCAATGGCGATCGCATGGTCGATAGTATCGACCACAAGCACGCGCCCCAGCAGATAGGCCGCGATCTCGTCGTACCGTTTGTCGCAGCGGACAAGACGGTTGGCAAGTCCGATCACGCCCTCCATGCCAAGCGCTTCCTCGCTCTTTGGATTTTTCTTCGCGGAAACGCTCGTCAGCGGCAAAAAGGTGGCGCGCCCCAGACGGTTTTCCTTTAGAAAAGAAATCATTTCTTTTGCGGTTGCTTCATCCTCGGTTACAATATTCTGGATGTTTCCGCCCAGCGCGGTTTCAATGGCAATCTCATATTTTTTCTCGACTTGTATCAGATCGGAAACCACGCCCAGAATCCCCTTGTGCTGCCGTTTCTGCTCCATGACCTTACGGATGCTGTTTCCATAACCGTCGTACCGCTCTGCAATATTTTTCAAGGATTCCAGCCGCGACTGCTGCCTGTGATACTGCACCTGAGTTTCCTCGAGCTTTTGATTCGTTTCCCTGCGCTTTTCCTTCCACTCCTGATCTTTTTGGGAAAGCTCCTGCTCCTTCTCCGACAGCTCGGCCAGCTTTTGATTGACCTGCTTTAGATTGTCCTGATATTCTTCCAGTACCGATAAAAGCTCCGTTTCCCTTGTTTTCCGGTCTAAGAGCCGCTTGGTCAGCTCCGCCTTTCGGATATTCATCTGCTCCAGCATGGTATCGTAACGCTGCTGGCGCGCCTTGATGGACGCCTTGCCGTTCAGCAGCTCGATCATTTCGTTCTGGCCTTTTTCCATTCCGGTATTGCAGCGTGCGATTTCCGTCTGGATCTGTTCTAACGTTTCCTCCGCTTCTCTTTGCTTCTCCTCGATCTCGGCAAGCTGTTCCTCCAGCAGCACGCGTTTCTTTTCATACTCCTCCTGCGAAAGAAAACGCTCCCTCTTTTCCGTTTCTATGGTTTCCAGACGGCTCTGCAGATGCTCGTCCGTCATCTCCGCCGTATGAATCTGCTCCTGAAGGACATGAATCTGGCTTTCCAGCTTTTCCTTCATTACGGAGGAATTGCTGATGTTTTCCCGTATGGAGGTAATGGTCTCTTCGATCTGCGCCAGATCCTGCTCTAGCTTTTCGTATTCCGCCTTGATATTTTCATATGCGCTGTTCGCCTCTTGAAGCTCCTCGTCCGCAATCCGGTATTTTTCTCCGATTTCCTTCTGCTGCTGCTGAGTTTGCTCCGATTCCAAAAGAAACAGGTTGACTTCATAGTCCTTCAGCTCGTCCCTTTTTTTCAGATACGTTCTGGCTTTTTCAGACTGTTTTTCCAGAGGTCCTACCTGACGCTCCAACTCCGCCAGAATATCGTTGACGCGCACCAGATTGTCCCGTTCGTTTTCGAGTTTCTTCTGTGCGGTCGCCTTCCGCTTTTTGTATTTTACGATTCCCGCCGCTTCGTCGAAAAGCTCCCTGCGTTCCTCCGGCTTTCCGCTTAAGATCCGGTCGATCTGTCCCTGCCCGATGATGGAGTATCCTTCTTTTCCGATACCGGTATCGTAAAACAGCTCGGACACTTCTTTCAGCCGGCACAGGCTTCCGTTGATCAAATACTCGCTCTCTCCGGAGCGGTAAACCCTGCGCGCGATCGTTACCTCCTCATAATCAATCGCAAGCTGGTGGTCGGAATTGTCCAGCGTAATCGCCACATAAGCGTAGCTTAACGGTTTTCGGTTTTCGGTTCCGGCAAAAATAACGTCCTGCATGGAGGAGCCGCGAAGCTGTTTGGCGCTCTGCTCGCCCAATACCCAGCGCACCGCATCGGCAACATTGCTTTTACCGCTGCCGTTCGGCCCTACGATACCGGTAATCCCGTTGTGGAATTCAAAAACAATCTTATGTGCAAACGCCTTGAATCCGTTTACCTCTAAACTCTTTAAATACATGTTTACTCCCTTTTATCCGGTTTTAACCGAAGCAGCGCCTGATAAGCCGCCTCCTGCTCCGCCGCTTTTTTCGTATGTCCGCTTCCGGTGCTGACGCGTTCCTCCCCGATTCGGACTTCCACCAAAAAGCATTTATCGTGGTCCGGTCCGGATTCCTCCAACAGTACATACGTTAATGTCTCGTGTTCTCTCTGCACATACTCCTGCAGAATCGTCTTGCTATCGTAAAAGAGCTGCTTATGCTCGATATCGGTCAGAATGTATTTTAACACAAACTCTTTTGCATTCGCAAAACCGCCATCCAAATAAATGGCACCGATCAGAGCTTCCAAAGCATCTGACAGGACGGATTTGCGCGTCCGTCCGCCGGTACGGTCTTCGCCCCTGCCTAAAAACAGGTACTCTCCCAGATTGAGCTCCGCAGCGCACTGCGCCAGCGTCGGCTCGCACACCAGACTTGCCCTCAGCTTCGTCAATTCGCCCTCCGGCAGACGCGGATAGTTGTGAAACAAAAACTCACTGGAAATGATCTCCAAAACGGCGTCGCCCAAAAATTCCAGACGTTCATTGTCGGAATATTTTTTCATTTGTTTTTCATTGGCGTAAGAACTATGCGTAAGCGCCTGTCTCAGCAGTCCCTCCTGAGAAAAACGATACCCCAGAACCGTCTGAAATTCGGTCAGTTTCGACATGCTTTTCCTCTCTTTCTGCATACTATGGTATACAAACAGAAAAGCCCCTAACCGATACACTTAAGGGCTTTTTCTTCTTTCCGTTTGGGATCAGTTGATTGCTTTTTTAATCTGCTCTACGGCATCTGCTACGGTTACGATCTTTTCAGCCTCTTCATTTGGAATTTCGATGTCAAATTCTTCCTCCAATCCCATGATGATCTGGAATACATCCAGCGAATCCGCGCCAAGATCGTCAATAAAAGTTGCCTCCATCTTGACTTCGCTTTCATCGACATTCAGTACTTCCACGATGATGTTTTTTAGCTTTTCAAATTCCATAACAACTTTCCTTTCTACTCCTTTTCCACTTGTGAGTATTTAATATTTTCTTTGATTTTTCCATTGATGTCCTGCTCATTAAAAGTAACGCACTGGAAAATCGAATTCGTAATTTCCTTTGCCTTTGAGCTGCCATGCGTTTTTACGACAAGGCCGTTTAATCCCAGCAGAGGCGCTCCTCCGTATTCAGTGGCATCAAAGGTTTTTAAGGTTTTCTTCAGCGCAGGAAGGGCAAGCATTGCTCCGATCTTACTTTTTAAGGTACTCATCAAACCCTGCTTGATGACGCTGATCAGCGTTGCGCTCAGGCCTTCGTACAGCTTTAAAATGACATTTCCGGTAAATGCCTCGCAAACAATGACGTCCGCTCCGCCATGCGGGATCTCCCTTGCTTCGATGCTTCCGACAAAATTAAGATCCTTGCATTCATTCAGCAGCGGAATGGTTTCCTTGACCAGCGCGTTGCCTTTTTCTTCCTCCGCGCCGATATTGACGATCGCCACGCGCGGATTTTTGATCCCGATGACGTTCTCCATATAGATCGAACCCATCTTGGCAAACTGAACAAGATGTTCCGATCTTGCATCGACATTGGCGCCGCAGTCGATCAAAAGGGAAACTCCTGTCTCCGTCGGAATGATCGGTGCAAGCGGCGGACGCTTGATGCCCGGAATGCGTCCTACGATCATCTGGCCTCCGACCAATACCGCTCCGGAGCTGCCCGCGGACACAAACGCGTCGGCTTCTTTATTTCGAACCAGATTCATTCCAACGACAATGGACGACTGCTTCTTTTTCCGGATCGCCACAACCGGCGGCTCCGCCGTCTCGATGATCTCCGGCGCATGGACGATCTCGATCTGCTCCTTCGGATATCCGTACTTGGAAAGCTCTTCCCTTATCACGTCCTCCTGCCCGACCAAAAAGACCTTGATATCCTTTCTGGAATTAACCGCGTCTACCGCGCCCTGTACCGGAGCCGCAGGCGCGTTGTCTCCGCCCATTGCATCCAATGCAACTTTGGTTACTACCTGCATCTGAATTCCTCCTTATGCATCTACTAGAAAATATACGATAAGAACTACTATAAGTCAATTCTTAATGTAAAAAATATGAATGTCAATATTTTTTCACTGCGGAAAAGAAAGGCTTCCGAATCCTCGGAAGCCCTTCAAGTCATAACTAATCCTGCGAAATGATTTCTTTCTTATTATAAGAGCCGCAGTTTTTGCAAACTCTGTGCGGAACCATCAGTTCCCCGCATTTGCTGCATTTTACTAAAGTCGGAGCAGACATCTTCCAGTTTGCTCTTCTCTTATCTCTTCTGCCTTTCGAAGATTTATTTTTCGGACAAATTGACATTTGCTACACCTCCTTAAACTTTTGAAATATATCCTGTATTGCTGCCATTCTTGGATCCGGCTCTGTTTTCTGGCAATTGCAGGCTGCATGGTTCAAGTTTGCTCCACAGACCTTGCAAATTCCTTTGCAGTCCTCTTTGCACAGAACCTTCATCGGCCAGTTTACCAATAGCTCAGCGTAGACAAGCTTATCTACATCCAGTTCAAATCCAGTCAGGTAATCGGTTGGCTCCATCTCTTCTTCTGACACAAGACCGTCCTGTATGTCCAGTTCCCGATCAATATCGAAACAGATGGGGGTTGGAACCGCTTCCAAACACCTGCCGCACGCAATTTCCGCTTCCAGCTCTACCCTTCCTCGGATAAGCAGCCGCTTGTTCTCCTGATTGGCGATCGAAAGCCGAATCGGTGCGCTTGTCAGGATCGGAAAATCTCCTAATCGTGATACAAAAGAAGAAAATGAAAGCTTTACTTCTTCTGTCCGCTCTTTATTCGCAGATTGTAATATGTCTGAAAGATCGATAATCACAGTATTCTCCTATCCATACCTAGACAATTATACATATGGCACATTTGTTTGTCAACTATTTTTTTAGACAAGAGCAACTGTCTCCTTACAGATGGCAAGCTCCTCGTTGGTCGGCACTGCCAGACAGATTACTTTGGAATCCGGTGTAGAGATGACCTGCTCTACGCCTTTGGCTTTGGCGTTTGCCTCTTCATCCAGATGAATGCCCAGATATTCAAAGTTTGCAAGGATCTTGGCGCGGATCCAGTCATTGTTCTCTCCGACTCCCGCCGTAAACGCGATTACATCCACTCCGTTCATGACCGCCGCATAAGCGCCGATATACTTCACAACGCGATAGACAAACGCCTCCTGCGCCAGCTCCGCTTTTTCATTGCCCTCCTTCGCAGCGGCCTCCAAATCCCGAAAATCACTGGAAACGCCGGAAATGCCTGCTACGCCTGATTTTTTATTTAAAACATCCATTACTTCGGAAAGGCTCATATTTTCCTTCCGCGAAAGGAATTCCAGAATGGAAGGATCCACATCTCCGGAACGGGTACCCATGATCAGTCCCTCCAGCGGCGTCAGTCCCATAGAGGTGTCTACGGATCTGCCATGATCGACCGCGCAGACGCTTGCTCCGTTGCCCAGATGGCATACGATGATCTTTAACTCCTCATACGGCTTTCCTACCAGCTTTGCCGCTTGCTTTGATACAAAGCTGTGGCTGGTGCCATGAAAACCGTACCGGCGCACCTTGTATTTGTCGTAATACTCATACGGCAGTCCGTACATATATGCGACCTGAGGCATCGTCTGATGAAACGCCGTATCGAAAACGCCTACCATCGGCACCTCCGGCATCAGCTCCTGACACGCCCGTATTCCGATCAGATTGGCCGGATTGTGAAGCGGCGCAAGATCGTTGCATTCCTCAACCGCCGCAAGCACTTCTTCGTTCAGCAGCGTCGAAGCTGCAAATTTTTCGCCGCCATGCACGATACGGTGTCCTACCGCATCGATCTCGGACAGCTCGCGGATCGCGCCGGTTTTCTCATTGACCAGAGCGTCCAGCACCATCTGGATCGCCTGTTTGTGGGTTGGCATCGGCGCATCGGTAATTTCCTTGTCCAGTCCCGCTTTCTGGTACACCAGCCTGCCGTCGATGCCGATCCTTTCACAGAGGCCTTTTGCCAATACTTCTTCACTGTCGGAATCAATCAACTGATATTTCAGCGAAGAGCTTCCGCAGTTAATCACTAATACCTTCATTTTTGTTCTCCTCTTACATAATATTTGCTGAATATTGCATACATTATCTGTATTATAAACTTATTTTAACCTCGGTACAAGGGAACTGTAATATTTTTTATTCTCACGCCGCAAAACCCATGCTATAATAGGAGAAAGATCGTTATTTTGCACAGAAAAGGAGCAGGATCATGCAGGTAACCGGCATCATTGCGGAATACAATCCGTTTCACAACGGACATCAGTATCAACTGGAAACGATTCGCCAGAAAACGCACGCGGACTATATCCTCGTTGCGATGAGCGGCAATTTTCTGCAGCGCGGCGTACCTGCGATCATGGATAAATATGCGCGCGCACAGATAGCGCTCTCCTGCGGGGCGGATCTGGTTCTGGAGCTTCCGGCGCTGTGGTCGTGCGCTTCCGCAGAATATTTCGCCTCCGCCGGCGTCGCCCTGATGGAAAAAACCGGCGTGGTCACTGCGCTTGGGTACGGTACGGAGTGTGCGGAAACGGATCTGCCGCTGCTTTTTCGTCTTGCAAAGCTGCTTTCCAGCGAACCTGCCGCCTACCGGAAGCTTCTGCAGAGTGAACAAAAAAAAGGCCGTTCGTTTCCTGCGGCGCGGGCGGCTGCGCTTCGCGCGCTGCTTCCCAAGCTGCCTGCCGGCGAGCCGGAAAACCTGCTGGCCTCTCCCAACAACATTCTGGCTCTGGAGTACGAAAAAGCGCTCCGGAGACGCTTTCAGACGCCGCACCGCAGCATAACTACGTTTCCGCTCCGCAGAATCGGGGCGGGATATCACGACGAACGCCAAAACACCGCTTTTCCGTCCGCCTCCGCCATCCGGCGGTTTCTGCTGTCCGGAGAAAACGAGCCTGATTTTCTGAAAACCGCTCTGCCGGAAAAAGCCTTCCGAATCCTAGAAAATTACCGGAGCGAATATCCGCTGCTTTCGGAGGCTTCGTTTTCCGCGGTTCTGGGATACCGCCTCTGGGAGCTTCAAAAAAAGGGGTACGATGCCTATGCGGACTGCAGCAAGGCGCTTTCCAACCGCATTTTAAACCATCTGGAGGAATATACGGATTTTTCCCGTTTCTGCCATCTGCTGAAAACGCGTGAACTGACGTATACCCGTATCAGCCGCGCGCTGCTCCACATCCTTTTGCACCAGACGGAGGCGGACTATGCTTTCGGGCAAAAGCTGGACTATATCCCTTATCTGCGTGTCCTCGGTTTTCGAAAATCCGCGGTGTCCCTGCTTTCCGCCATCAAAAAAGAAGCCTCCGTTCCGATGATTACCAAACCGGCAGATGCTTCTTTTCTCCTTCCGAAAGACGCTTATCGGATATTTGAAATGGATCAGCGGGCCGCCGATCTGTATCGGCAGACCATGACCGCTGTTTCCGGCAAAACAGTTCCGAGCGAATGCAGAAGGGAACTGATCCGTTTATAGGGCGGCGTTACAGTTCCATGATGATCTCCCTCGCAAGGGATTCTTCGATCGGTCTTGCATAGACGCCGGGCGAAAACTCGACGACGCCGCCGATTCCTTTCTGCAGTACAAAACGCAGCTTTCCGTCTCTTACTTTTTTGTCCGTATACAGCTTGCGCACCAGCTCCTCCCGATCAATATAAGGAGGTATGACCGTCGATAAGCCGGCTTTGTTATATAAAGCGATTACTCGCTCCGCCTCTTCCTCCGACATGTAGCCAAGCCTTGCGGATAGCTGAACCTGCGCCGCCATTCCGATCGCAACCGCTTCTCCATGAAGCAGCCGGTAATTGCTTACCGTCTCAATGGCGCGTCCGACCGTATGCCCAAGATTTAAAATCTCGCGCAATCCGCTCTCCCTCTCGTCCTTCATGACGACCTGATATTTTATGCGGCAGTTATTTTCCGCAATATACTCACAGGCAAACTTCTTAAATCCGAGAATATCCCCGATATTTTCTTCCAAAAATTCAAACATGTCCAGATTTGCCAGACAGGCGTGTTTGATCGTCTCCGCCAATCCGCTTGCCATCTGGCGCTGCGGAAGCGTCTGCCACGCCGCAATATCGATATAGACCTTGAGCGGCTGATAAAACATTCCGATCAGATTCGTCGCAAGCGGCGTATCGACTGCGGTCTTTCCTCCAACCGATGCATCGGCGGCGGAAAGCAGCGTCGTCGCATAGTTGATAAACGGAACGCCGCGCCCGTAGGTGCCCGCTACAAACCCTGCCAGATCGGTAACGACGCCTCCGCCTACCGCAATGATGCAGCAGTCGCGCCGATAGCCTTTTTCCAGCATGGCATCCTCGATCAGCGCTTTGGTTTCACGCGTTTTGCTTTCCTCGCCCGCGGCAAATACAAACAGATCCACATGGTAGCCTGCCGAAAGCAGCCGCTCGCAGATCGGCTTTGCATATAAATCCCGAACGTTGCTGTCCGTAATGACCGCAAATTTATGGATCGTACCCGCCAGTCCGGTGTCCAGATCCTCCACCAGCTTGCCGATTAAATGATAGCCGATTTCGATTTCATAGCTGTCATCCACATATTTCTTTAATTCCAGATTCAATACTCCCACGTGACATACTCCCCTAACCGTCTAAAATCTTTTGTAAACGCTAAGTCCTGCCTACATAAACATATGAATGTCCTCGCACTCATGGCTTTCCATGAAATGCTCAAACTCATTGACCGGCAGCGGCCGCGAATAATAAAATCCCTGAATGACCTGACAGCCGACGCGCTTTAACATCTCGACCTGCTCCGGATTTTCCACTCCCTCCGCAATGATCGGCATATTCAGGCTGTGCGCCAGACGAACGACGCTTTCGACGATCTTTTCGCTGCGCTCCATATTTTCCGTTTCTTCAAAGAACTTCATATCCAGTTTGAGAATATCCACGCTGATATCCTTTAAGCTGTTCAAAGAAGAATATCCGCTTCCGAAATCGTCGATCTCTACAAGGAAGCCGCGCTCCTGAAGACGCTTTACCAGAGACATCTGCGCCTTTACGTCCAATACAAACGCGCTCTCCGTAATCTCCAGCTTCAGGCGGCGCGGATCGATCTGATATTTCTCGACCAGACCGGTAATATTTTCATACAGATCCGAAAGATAAAAGTCTTTCGGGGAAATATTGATGGAAATGGAGCGGTCGCTCTTTCCCTGCTTTTCCCATTCGTTCAACTGCCGGCATGCCAGCTCCCATACAAAATAATCCAGCTCCGCGATCATATCGTTCTGCTCGAACAGCGGGATAAACTCCGCCGGAGAAACCATGCCCCGCTTCGGACTTAGCCAGCGCACAAGCGCTTCGCTGCCCACGACCTTCTGATTGACCGGATCGATCTGCGGCTGCAGATAAATGGTAAACTGATTTTCCTTTAACGCCTGCTCCAGCTCGTCCGCATTCAGCGTCGCGTCAATCCGGTTCTTCCGCAGCTCCTCGTCATAGTAGGCGATTTCCTTGCTCATGCTGCCTTTGATGGACTCCACTACCATATAGGCGCGGTCGTACATCTGCTCCGCGCGCAGCGAGCGGTCCGTCATTTCATACACGCCGAAATAATTATGCACCGTCAGCACGTATTCCTTCCGCGTCAGAATCTGGTGGCAGAAATCCAGAAACCGTTTTTCATCAAAATCCTTCTTCGGGATCAACAACGCAAAACGGTCGCCGGAAATTCGTGCGCCCTCCCAGAGCGGCCGCATTTTTTCCTGAAAGCCTCTGGCAAAATCCAGCAGCACCTCGTCTCCGACCCTCTTTCCGAGAACGTCGTTAAAAATCTTAAACTGAAAAATATCGGAAGC
>CANQCX010000013.1 GCA_947591115.1 uncultured Lachnospiraceae bacterium
CTTTCCGGTCCGCAGATGCACATCCGGCATTTTCCAAATCCCAGATCCAGCACCTCGTAGATGTTGCGCCCTTCCTCCAGGATCGTGTCTTTTCCGACGACTCCGATATCGGCGGCTCCGTACTCTACATATGTGGGCACATCCGGCCCTTTTGCAAGGAAAAATCGAAGTTTTAATTCCTCATTTACAAAAATCAGTTTTCGTGTTTTTTTATCTTTCATTTCTTCGCAGGTAATTCCGATCTGTTCCAGAAGTTCCAGCGTTCTGTTTGCAAGACGTCCCTTCCCGAGGGCAAACGTCAGATATCTCTTTTCTTCCATACCGTTATACTCCGTCCATGAATTCTACTTGGGAAATGTGTTTTTTCTGTGCATAAGCCAGATAATCCTCTTTGGTACGCTTGGGATCCGCATGCACCAGCGTGGTAATCTTTCCCTGCTGACGAAATTCCTTTGCTTTTTGAATGGCCTTTGTGCTGCATTCCGCAGAAAAAACAAGCAGAACCTCCTCATCCGGTATCGGAATCGAGATTTTCTGGCGGGAAAGCGCCGCCATCAACTGATCGACGACGATGCCAAACCCAATGGCAGGCTCCTGTTTTCCAAAGTGGCTGAGCAGATGATCATATCTTCCGCCGCGTATGATCGGCTCGCCAGTTCCAAAGGTATAACCCAAAAATATAATTCCGGTATAATATTGGTAATCACTGACGATTCCCGGTTCGTAAGAAATATAATTCTCGATTCCATAGAAACGGATCAGATCATAAAGCTGCTCAAGCTCGGTCAGGGATTTTAAAATCCTCGGGTATTCTTTGGCGTCTTGTTTTGCTGCAGCAAGCTCCGCTTCTTTGACATCAAAACTTCCGAGCATCGCAAACAGACGTTTTAACGGTTCGCCGATCGGAAGCGTTTCGGTAAATTCCTCAACCCCGAAGAAATTTTTATTGGAGATCAGCTCCCGAAGCGTCTGCTCCTGCTCTTCTTCCATGCCCGCCGCTTCGATCAGACCTGCCAAAAACTGCGTATGTCCAACCGAAATCTGGAAATCCCGTAATCCGCAGGTCTTTAAACAATCTACCGCCATTGCCAAAATTTCCGCATCCGCAAAGACCGAGGCATCGCCGATCAACTCCGCTCCGCATTGCGTCGTTTCTTTTAAACGCCCCTGATAATCGGAGGAATTGATAAAAGCGTTCCCGATATAGCAAAGTTTGACCGGCATGTCCTCATCCGAATAATATTTCGCCGCACTTCGGGCAATAGACGGGGTAAAATCCGGCCGCAGCACCAGCGTGTTTCCCTCTTTGTCGAAAAATTTATATAGATCCTTTGAGGGCGTGGTGCCGATTTCCCTGCTGAAGATGTTAAAAAATTCAAAGGTAGGCGTCTGAATCTCATGGTATCCGTATTTTAACAATACCTGATAAAGTTCATTCTGAAGCAGGCGTTTCTTGCGGCATTCTCCGTTGTAGATATCGCGTACTCCATCCGGTGTATGTAATAACTGGTTTTTCATTCTAGCTCCTTTAAGTATCTTTTTGGCATACATTTCACACTTTATCAAATTAAAGTGGTAATATGTTATCACGTAAAACTAAACCCATTATATAGGGAAACTGTAAAAAATGTCAATCCCTTGCGGCAAGATCCTTTTGCAGCGCGTCTAAATAAGGCACCAATACCCCGCTTACCTGAGGCAAAAAGTACTCCGGCTCCAGCTCCTCATAACGAAAGCTTTTCCTGCCGCCGTTTTCGGCGCGTTCCCAGAATTTCTTTAATTCGGAAAGGCGCAGGTAATAAAACTGGTTCCGGTGCGTAAAAGAAATCAAAATAAACGCAATTCCCTGCTGACGTTCGAAATTTTCCATAAAAGCGACCTGATGCTCATGAATGTTGGCAAGAGGAAACGTATCGGTGCTGCACTCCTTTGCGTCAAAGCAAACCGGAATCCCCTGTATTGCGCCGATATAATCCACCGTACTTTTCTGGTCAAAATATGCCAGCGTAATGTGGCGGCTTTCTTTGTCAATGGCGATCGGCGTAATCGGGGTTGGGATTTTCTGGATCAGGGCAAGTCCGTTTTCCAGATATTTTTCATTTGTCCGGTTTAACAATTCTTCCAGCGTCGAACCTCGCAGTCCTCTGGAATTCCATGTTGCCATAAGCTACTCCTTTTGTAAATCCGATATGATCCGCCCAAAGCTCTCCGGCATTGGCGCACAGACGACAGTCCGGTCGGGAAACGTCAGACGGTAGGCATGAAGCAGTTGGAAGCGCACCCCGAACTGCTCCCGAAACCGGCGGTTCTGCTCCCGATCCCCATACTTGGGATCGCCGATGATCGGATGACCGCAAAGAGACAGATGTGCGCGGATCTGATGGCTTTTTCCGGTAATCAGGTGGATTTCCAGCAGGGTGCAGTCCTTCCCGTACGCCAGCGGACGGTATGCGGTTTCCACCGGCGCGGCGTCCGGCAGCGGTTTTGACACAATGCGTACCCGATTGGTCTTCTCGTCTTTTAACAGAAAACCCGAAAGATGGGACGGTTCGGACACATAACCGCTTACAATGGCGCGATAATCCTTCCGCACCGTACGCTCCCGAAACATTTCGGACAATTTCTGCGCGCCGGATAGGGTTTTTCCCATTACGAGAAGTCCGGTGGTATTGCGGTCAAGACGGTTGACCACCGAGGGACGGAAGGTGGAAAAGGTTTCCGGAGGCAGCGCGCCGCTTCGGATGAGATACCCAAGCAGATATTCGTTTGCCGACAGATCCGAAGCCTGCGCTTTTTGGGACAGCATTCCCACAGGTTTATCGGCGGCCAAAAACGCTTCGTTTTCATAAACGATGCCAAGTCCCTTCATCGGAAGCTGCGAAAGTGCTTCGTATTCCTGTAAGATCTGCACTTCGTTTGTATGGAACTGCGCAAACGTTTCGTCCTTGAAATAAAGACGCACGCAGCCGCCGCTTTGCAGAATTTCCTTTCCGGACGCTTTCTGCCCGTTGTAGACAATATTTTTTTTCCGGAGCATTTTGTAGAGAAATCCAAAGGAGGCATTCGGCAGCAGCTTTTTCAGATACTTGTCCAGCCGCTGGTTCGCCTCGTTGGGCTGTATGATAAATTCTTTCATTTTTTCTTTTTATGCACATTGCGGATTGCTTTTTTCTTTGTTTTATGCGTTTCCTTTCTGCCCGTTTCCTGCTTGGGACGGATCAGGCATTTTGCGCCGTACCCGATCAGATCCCGACGCCCCGTTTTGACCAGCGCCTCATATACGAGATCGTAATTTTGGGGATTCCGGTATTGGATCAGCGCGCGCTGCATCGCTTTTTCATGAGGATTTTTCGCAACATATACCGGCTCTAACGTCTGCGGATCCAGTCCGGTATAATACATACAGGTAGAAACCGTAGACGGCGTCGGATAAAAGTCCTGAACCTGCTCCGGCATGTAACCGAGCTCCCGCAGATATTCCGCCAGCTCGACCGCTTCCTTTAGCGTTGAGCCGGGATGGGAGGACATCAGGTACGGCACAAGATACTGCTCTTTTCCCAATTTTTGGTTCATATCCTGATATGCCTTTACAAAACGGCGGTATACGGCTGCATTGGGTTTCCCGAGCTTGTCCAGTACGGCGTCCGAAATATGCTCCGGCGCCACCTTTAACTGTCCGCTGACATGGAATTCGCACAATTCCCTCAAAAAAGTTTTGTCCGGATCATACATCAGATAATCAAAACGGATGCCGGAGCGGATAAAGACTTTTTTTACCCCCGGAAGCGCCCGCAGCTTTCGAAGCAGCGCGATATAATCGCGATGATCCACCGTCAGGTGCTTGCAGGGCGTCGGAAACAGGCATTGCCGGTTGGCGCATGCGCCTAAAGTCGTCTGCTTTTGACATGCCGGCTGACGGAAATTGGCGGTCGGGCCTCCCACATCGTGGATATAGCCTTTAAAATCCGGTTCTTTTATAATCTTTTTCGCTTCCTCCAAAATCGAGTCGTGGCTTCTGGTCTGAACGATGCGCCCCTGATGAAAGGTCAGCGCACAGAAATTGCAGCCGCCGAAACAGCCGCGGCTGCTGACCAGCGAAAAACGGACTTCTCGGATTGCCGGAATCCCTCCGTCTTTTTCGTAGATCGGATGATAGGTTCTCATAAAAGGCAGCGCATAGATATCGTCCATTTCCTGCTCCGACAGCGGTTTGGCAGGCGGATTCTGCACAACGTACGTCGTTTTGTACGGCTCAAACAGCCGTTTTCCGGAAAAAGGATCGGTATTGCGGTACTGGATATCAAAGCTTTTGGCAAACATTTTCTTTTCGTTTTGTACGCGGTCATAATCCGGAAGCTCGATCGCATCATAGATCAGCTCCCGATCCTTTGTTTTAAAAACCGTACCGTCAACAAATGTAATGTCCTTTACGGCAATACCGGCGTTTAACGCATCCGCAATTTCAACGATGCTCCGCTCCCCCATCCCGTAGGAAATGAGATCCGCGCCGGAATCCAAAAGAATCGACCGCCGGACTTTATCCGACCAGTAGTCGTAATGAGCCAGACGCCTTAAACTGGCTTCAATGCCGCCGATGATGATCGGCGTCGTTTTATCGGTGTGACGGATCAGATTGCAGTACACGATCGTCGCGTAATCCGGTCGTTTCCCCATGACCCCGCCCGGCGAAAACGAATCGTTTTCCCGACGCCGCTTCGATACGGTGTAATGGTTGACCATAGAATCCATATTTCCGGCGGAAACGAGAAAGGCAAGCCTCGGGGTTCCGAGTGCAAACACCGAAGCGTCGTCCCTCCAGTCCGGCTGTGCAACGATCCCTACGGTGTAGCCATGCGCTTCCAAAAGTCTTGAGATAATGGCGTGGCCGAACGAGGGATGATCCACATAGGCGTCGCCGCAGATATAGACAAAATCCAACTGCCGGATCCCGCGCTCTTTCATATCCTGTTTGGAAATCGGCAAAAAACCGTTGCACATAACATAGTCCTCTTTGTTTAATCCTCTTTTAATTTCTTTATTTCATCTGCCGTCAAGCTACGAAAGCAGCCTTTTTCTAAATCTCCTAAGGAAATCGGTCCCATAGACAGCCGCTTTAAGTAAATTACATGGCAGCCTGCCGCTTCAAACATGCGCTTGACCTGATGGAACCGTCCCTCCGTAATGGTTAAAAGCGCCGCGTTGGGAAAATCCCCGAAATCGTGCTTCTGCGGCAGACGTTCCAAAACGGCAGGAAGCGCCGGTTTGGGATCGCCGATCGGGATGCCCTGCAAAAACCGTTCTTCGGCGTCGTTCGGCAAAGCTTTGTCCAGAGCCGCAAAGTAGGTCTTTTTCATATGATGGGACGGACTGATGCAGTGATGCAGCAATGCTCCGTCGTTTGTCAGAAGCAGAAGTCCCTCGGCATCCAGATCCAGCCGTCCGACCGGAGAAAGATCTTTCTGCAGTTCTTTGGGGATATAATCCATGACGGTTTTGTTGTTGTCGTCCGAAACCGCAGTTATGCATCCGGCCGGTTTATGAAGCAGGTAATACCGGAATTTTTCATAGGTCAGTTTTTTCCCGTATACGCAGATTTCATCCCGTTCCTCATCGATTTTTTCCTCCGGCCGTTCGGCGGGTTTTCCGTTGACAGAAACCGCGCGGTTTTTGATCAGCTTTTTTACCTCCGACCGCGTTCCCGCGCCGCAGGCGCTTAAAAACTTATCCAGCCGCATGCTTTCTTTCCTCCGTTACTTGTCTGTTGTCTGCTGTATATATCGCAAAAACGGATAGGAATTAACGGCGAATTCCGTTCCGTTTTCATCGTTTAAGTAAATGCCGAAATGCAGATGAACCGGAAAATTTCCGGTCGTTCCGGGGACCTCGCTGTACCCCGTATCTCCCATCTGCCCAAGTCTGGTGCCGGCTTCTACCGTATCGCTGACGGCTAAGGGCGCATACTCCGCCAGATGGGCGTAATAAAAATAAACCCCGTTTTCACTTCGGATTCCGATCCGGTAGCCGCCCTGAGGAAGCCACCCCATTTTCTCCACCGTACCGCTTCCAACGCTTAAAATGGGATAAATCCCGCGTTCATTGACCGAAGCCATGATATCCGTTCCCTCGTGCGTGCGCTCTCCGCCGTAGGTTCTTGAAAAATTCCAGCTATCCTCAAAACTGACATCCGCGTCCGGAAGCGTTTCTACCCTGCCTACCGGAAATACATATGCTTCGTTTAGATTTTCCCAGATCTGACGATTGTATCCAAACAGACGCGCATATTCCTCCGGCTTTTGCCGCTGCAGCTCATGCGACAGCCGCAAAAGCTCCTTCTCCTCCGCCGGCCATGAAACAGCGTCCGACAGCGGCTGTCCGTTCCGGTAAAAACCGCTTAACATCTGATATGCGGTCAGATAAGCGGCGATCTGTTCCGGCGTCGCCTTCTGCCGATAGAGCATCCGCCATACCTCCTCCGGAAGCTGCTGCGCCCGAAAGACGCGATAGGATGCTTCATAATCATAGGTAATGGGCGCGCGGATCTTTGCGCACAGCACCTGATTGCCGACCGCCAGCACAAACAAAAGCGCCGGTATCAGACATTTGCATAATAAACGGCAATTCTTCCAAACATTCATAAAGACCTCCTTTTTCTCATAGTCTATACTATGAAAAAAGTGATCTTTTTATTTTTATTCTGTCTTATGATCTTCTTCTTCCTATTTATGCCCGAAGCCGCTTTTCAGGCATCCGCGCAGGGGATTTTTTTGTGGGCGCATCAGATTCTTCCGACGCTGCTCCCGTTTACGATTTTGTCAAATCTTCTGTTAAATTCCAATCTTTTCCCTGTAAACAGGAGCCGGAAGCAGAAGACGTTTTTTCCGCATATATGCACGCCGGAAGAAGGCTTTGTCATTGTATGCGGTTTTTTGTTCGGCTTTCCGATCGGAAGCAAGCTTTCCTCCGATCTGTGTGAAAACGGCAGGATCTCTCCAAAACGCGCGCAGCTTCTGTGCGCCTTTACCAACAATCTCAGTCCCGTATTTGTAAGCAGCTTTGTATGCATCGACCAGTTCGGACAGAAAAAGTGGGTTCTTCCGACCTTTCTGCTCCTGTACGGTCCTCCGCTGATTCTGGGTTTATTGGGTCTTGCGCTTTCTTCGTTGAAGCAGCGGGATTTCGAGAAAACCTCCTATGACATAAAAAAGGCGTCAGGATTCCAAATGAATATGCAAATCATTGACGCCGGCATTATGAACGGTTTCGAAACGCTTATTCGGTTGTGTGGATATATTGTCCTTTTCTCCATCGGAGCGTGTATGCTCTCCCAATGCAGCTTTCTTCCTCCGTTCGTACGGCTGTTTCTGATCGGATGTACCGAAGCGACCAACGGGATTGCCGCATTGGCGAAGTCCGGCTGCAATCGTCAGACTGCCTATCTGCTTATGATCCTTTTTCTGTCCTTTGGCGGACTTTCCGGTATTGCCCAAACCGGATCAATGATCCAAAGAGCCGGTCTTTCGCTGCCTCAATATGTAAAAACCAAACTATGTTTTGTTTTTTGCTCTGTTTTGCTGGCTTACCTTACGGTGTCATTCTTTGGATGAATCGGTAGAGATCGTTACGTTGCTCAGATCCACCGGCTCCGTATCTTTGGCTTTCTCCGGTTGCTTTGGCGCGGCGCTTTCTGCAGAAGGGGTCTCCGGAGGAAACAGCTCCGCCCGATTTACGGTAACTACATCCAAAAATCCCTGTAAGGAGGAAACCAGATTTTCATAACGCGCTTTGGAGGTGTCGATGGCGTTGGACAGGATCTCCTCTAACCCGCGCAGTTTATCATCGGTATAGGACATCGCACCCATGCGGATATTATTTGCCTCATTGGTGGCATTGTCCAGAATCTCCTGCGCCTGTTTGGTCGCGATCATAACCACTTCGTTTGCCTGCGCATATGCCTGCTGCATGATCTGATGCTCGGACACCAGCTCGTTTGTCTGTACCTGAGCCTGTGCAATGATCTGATCCGCTTTGGCCTGTGCGTCGGCGAGGATCGCTTCTTTGTTGCTGATGATCTTCTGGTACCGCTTGATCTCTTCCGGAGTTTTGGAACGCAGCTCTGCGATCAGTTCTTCCAGCTCTTCTTTATTGACGATGATCTTCGTGCTGGATAGAGGCTGAAATTTGCAGCCGTCAATATATTCCTCGATTTCTTCTATGATCTGTTCCATTCTGCTACTCATAAACCCACTCCTTATTTGATATTATACTTCTTATAGATTTTATCGATATACGGTTTTGGTACAAATTTGGAAATATCTCCGCCATAAGATGCAAATTCCTTGACGATCGTAGAACTTAAATACGAATACTGCAAATTGGCGGTAAGAAAAATCGTTTCAATCTCGGAATTCTGAACATGATTCGACTGCGCAATCTGCAGCTCATACTCAAAATCCGTAACCGCACGCAGTCCGCGGATGATCAGCGTCGCGTGGATCTCCCTCATGTAATCGACCAGAAGTCCCTCAAAGGAGGCGACTGTAACATTCGGATAATCCTTTGTCATCTCCTTAATCATACTAACACGTTCTTCCAAAGAAAACAATGAATTTTTTGAGCGGTTGTTCAGAACTCCGACGACCAGTTCATCCACGATCTGGGCAGAACGCTCAATAATGTCCAAATGGCCAAACGTGACCGGATCAAAACTGCCGGGATAAATTGCTTTTCTCATAATCCCTCATTTCCTACGCAGAAAAATATGCGCATTTGTTTTATATGATTTGACCTTTGTGATCTCATACCCCATCTCGCCGCAAAAAGCAAAGGAGGTATTCAGGTCGGCTTCTACAATGATTTCGGTTTCCTCATGAAGCAGGGAGGAACCGCTCAGATAAGAAAGCGCCGCCTCTTCCAATCCCAGATGATACGGCGGATCCATAAAAATCAGGTCAAACGGTTCAAAACCTTCCAGAAAACGAAGCGCCGAAATTACATCCTGTTTTAATAATTGAGATTGTTCCTCAAATTTCGTAAATCGGATGTTCTCTTCTATGCAGCGGATCGCCTTTGGATTTTTCTCTGCAAAAACAGCGTACCGGGCGCCGCGGCTTAGCGCTTCCAGACCGATCTGGCCGCTTCCCGCAAACAGATCCAAAAAACGGCAGTCCGGCAGCTTTGGCTGCAGCATATTGAATAAGGTTTCTTTGATCTTATCCGTCGTCGGCCGCGTTTCCATCCCCTCCGGAGTTTTCAGCGGAAGACTTCGCCTTGTTCCAGCAATGATTCTCATACTCGCCTCCGCTATTTGGTATCTTTTAAAACATTCCGGTTTTTTACCATATAATCGATCAGCGAAATGACCGTAAGCAGCAGCGCCGCATAAGTCAGCACCGTCCCGAGTATCTGAAACGAACGCCCCGGCAGATCCAGAATCAGTACAATGACCATCAGCATTTGGAACGTCGTTTTAAATTTCCCCCAGTAGCTTGCGGCGATGACCACGCCGTTGTCCGATGCGACCAGACGGAAGCCGCTGATGATGAATTCTCTTGCGATGATAACAATGACGATCCATGCCGCCAGTTGTCTGGTCTCGATCAGACAGATCATTGCCGAGCAGACTAACAGTTTGTCCGCCAGCGGATCCATAAATTTTCCAAAGTTGGTTACCAGATCGTATTTGCGCGCAATTTTTCCGTCGAAAAAATCCGTCAGGCTGGCAACGATAAAAATCGCCACCGCAATATAATTTCCGTATCCCTCAAAATACGGGGCAAGCAGGAAAAATACAAAAAACGGGATTAAGATCACGCGAAAAATGGTCAGTTTATTTGGTAAATTCATAGCAATTCTCCTATCAGATCATATTCATATGCACCGGTTACCCGAACCCGTACCATCTCTCCGGTCAGCAGCTCCTCCTGCGAATGGACAAACAGATAACCGTCTACATTCGGCGCATCCCGATAAGTCCTTCCGATATAGGCGTCCTCATCGGTAACCCTGCCCTCAATAAAAACATCAAGCACCTGACCTTTCATCGTTTCGTTCTGATCAAAGATCACTTCCTCTTGAAGTTCCATAACCTCCGCCTGCCACTTTGCTTTTTGTTCTTCCGAAACCTGATCCAAAAAATCCGCAGCCGGAGTTCCTTCCTCCGCAGAATAGGCAAACGCTCCCAGACGGTCAAATTCCATATCGTTGACAAACTGCATCAGCTCTTCGTGCATTTCTTCCGTTTCGCCCGGAAATCCGCAGATCAGCGTTGTCCGAAGCGTAATATCCGGAATCCGCTCCCGCAGCCGCCGGATCCGAAGCACCAGCTCGTCTTTGGTGGTCTTTCTTCCCATCCGCTTTAACAAGAAATCGCTGCAGTGCTGAATCGGCATATCCAGATAATGGCACACTTTTTGGTTGCGGAGGATCGAATCGATGAGTTTATCGTCGATTTCTTCCGGATAACAATACAAGATCCGGATCCAGCAAAGTCCCTCGATCCGGTTCAGTTCGTCCAAAAGGCGGTACAGTGATTTTTCTCCGTAGAGGTCGATGCCGTAAAGCGTAGTTTCCTGCGCTGCCAGAATCAGTTCTTTTACGCCTCGGGCAGCCAGCTCCTTTGCCTGCGCGATCAGCTCCTCCATCGGAACGCTGCGGTATTTTCCGCGAACGGAGGGAATGACGCAATAGGTACAGTTTTTGTTGCAGCCCTCCGCAATCTTCAGATACGCATAATGACCTCCGGTCGTCAGGACGCGGCGGCTTTTGCCTTCCGGTTTTTTATTGAGAGGCGCAAAGCTGCGGTAAGTGTGGTGCTGCAGCGTTTCGTGAACCGCTTCGCAGATGGCGTCATAAGAGCTTGTTCCCAAAATGGCGTCCACCTGCGGAATTTCTTTTTGGATCTCATCCTGATACCGCTGCGCCAGACAGCCGGTTACGATCAGGGAGCTGCAGCTTCCGCTTTTCCGGTATTCTGCCATTTCCAGAATCGTATTGATGCTTTCTTCTTTTGCGTCATTGATAAAACAACAGGTGTTGATCACGATAATATCCGCTTCCGTTTCTTCATCGGTAAGCTCGATCCCGTCATCGGAAAGCATTCCAAGCATATATTCGGAATCGACCAGATTTTTATCGCAGCCTAAAGATATAAACAATAATTTCATGGCATCTCACTAAAAAAGGGAATGACAACTTTTCCGTCATTCCTTTCTCTTTCGGGTATTTTCTTACCGGCGGCTTTCTTCTTCGGAAACGATCTTGACATTTCCGTTAAAGATTTCCGCAACCGCGATGGAAAGCGGTTTGCTGCATGCCGGCTTCTGCATCGGCTCCGCCCCGTCGATAAGCTGACGCGCGCGCTTTGCCGCAGCAAGCACAATGGAATAACGGCTGTTGACCACCGGCTCCTCGCCAATGACAACGCCCTCGTTTACCACCTTCATAACCTCAACATAGGATGGATGTATCATAGTTCTATTCTCCTTTCGAAAAGCTGAAAAGCTCATTTTGCATTTGAACGATCAATTCCTGATTGGAATCAACGGAAAACGAAAGATTTTCCTGCGCCCTTTTTTCTTTTTCGTTTTGGATGATGCGGTGCAGCGCTTCTACGGACGATTCCAGATCGTCATTGACGATCAGATAATCGTATCTGCCGATTTCCTGCGATTCCTCATATGCCCTCTTTAAACGGCGCTCGATGACCTCCGCGGATTCCGTTCCCCGTCCGTTCAGACGGTTTTTTAATTCTTCCGCGCTCGGCGCGGTTACAAACAGCAGCCGCGTATCCGGAAACAGTCGCCTGACATTGAGCGCGCCCTGTATTTCAATTTCGAGGATCACGCTCTTTCCTGCGGCAAGCTGCTTTTCCACATAGCTGCGCGGCGTTCCGTAATAGTTTCCGACATACTGCGCATATTCGATCAGCTCGCCGCCTTCGATCATGCGCTCAAAAGCTTCTCTTGTAACGAAAAAATAATCTTTTCCTTCGGTTTCCCCGGGTCTTGGTTCCCTTGTCGTAGCGGAAACGGAAAGCGCATAGTCTTTGCTGTGCGTTTCTAACAGCCGCCGCATCAGGGTGCCTTTTCCCGCGCCGGAAAATCCGGAGATCACTACTAATATTCCTTTTTCTGTCTGGCTCATTCTTTTCCCTCTTGCACCGTATTCCATTGTTCAAAGCGTCCGGCAAGCGTTTCTGGCTGCAGCGCCGACAATACGATCCTGCCGTTGGAAAGAAAGATCACGCTTTTTGTTTTGCGCCCCTGCGTGGCGTCAATGAGGATCTGCTGCTCCTTCGCCGCCTGAATCTGTCGTTTTGCGGGCGCGGATTCCGGAGAAATAATGACCATGATCTTGTCGGTATTGACCATATTTCCGAAACCGATATTCATTAACTGTCCCATAGTTGATCCTATTCGATGTTCTGGATTTGTTCCCGAACTTTTTCAATATCCGTTTTTAAATTGATGCCGATGTCCGCAAGCTCGAGATTATTCGCTTTGGAAAGAATGGTATTGGCTTCCCGATTCATCTCCTGTGCGATAAAATCCAGCTTCCTTCCCACCGCGCCGCCGGCGCAAAGCTCCTCGCGCATCGTCGTGATATGGCTTTTGAGGCGGACGACCTCTTCATCGACGCAGACTTTATCCGCGTAGATCGCCGCTTCGGTCAGAATACGCGCTTCATCCACCTGACGGTCTTCCAAAATCTCATGCATTTTTTCGGTCAAACGTGTCCGGTACTCCTGCATGATCACAGGCGAACGTTCTTCGATGTAATCCACATACGTTAAAATCTGATCCAGCTTCGCAACCAGATCCAGCTTCAGATGCTCGCCTTCTTTGATCCTGCTGTCCACAAAACAGTCGCACGCGCCGCGGATGGCCTGCTCCAAGTCTCCCCACAGCTCCTGCTCATCCACATCCTGTTCTTCCATGACAAAAACATCGGGATATCGGGACAGCGTACTGACGCAGATATTGTCCACCAGAGAAAATTGCTCCGCCATCTGACGAAGGTATTTTAAGTACTCCGCCGCAAGCTTATCGTTATATATAAGAGTTCTCTGGTCGGTGGTATAATCCTCATAACTAATATAAACATCCACCTTTCCGCGCTCCATGTATTCTTTTAATAAGCTGCGGATCCTGCTTTCGAAAACATTAAATTTTTTCGGTATCCTGATATTGGCATCCAGATACCTGTGATTTACGGATTTTAACTCCACAGTGAATTTCCGTTTTTCATCGGTAATTTCATAGCGGCCAAATCCGGTCATACTTTTTATCATGAAAAAACCTTTCCGTAAATGATCATTTGTTTATGCACAGATAGTCGTATTATATAACTCTTTTTCAAATACGTCAAATTTATTTTGCAAGACTTTCTGCGATCGGCGCGATCTGATTCAAAACATTTGACAGATCTTCATATACGATTCCTTTAAGATTTTCATGATGATGGATCGTATGGATGCTGTCCGCTACCTGATCATAGGTCTTATGGGAATCCATCACAAATTCCTCGATCCGTTTCACTTCGTTCTGCGACGCCTCCAGCGCGGCATAGACATCATCGCATACCTCGTCCATTCCTGCCGCCGAATTTTGTACGTTTCCGACGATCTCAAACGTGGACTCCACCTGCTGGTACGTCGCTTCCAGCGCGTCTTTGGAGGACCGGATGGAACTGCTGAGTTTTTCCGTCCCCTCCTCGACATGCGTAACGCTTGTTTCCACGTCGCCGATCAGGATTTTAATCTGCTCGGAAAGATTGCGGACTTCGTCTGCAACGACGGCAAAACCCCTTCCGGCTTCTCCCGCGCGGGCGGCTTCGATCGACGCATTTAAAGACAGCAGATTGGTCTGGTTTGCAATGGCGATGATTCCGTCCATGCATTTTTTGATGTCTTCCACCGCGCCCTGAAGCTCCTGAAACATTTCGTTCATCTGCTGGAAATTATCCATAACCTGATTGGAGCTGTCTTTTAACGTGGTAAGCTCTCCCCTGACCGATTCTACGGAATCAAAAATATCGTTTTTTACCTGCTGGAACTGGTTCGCGACTTCCACCGTATTGCCAAGCGACTCCTGCGAACCGGAAATGATGGTTCCTAAGCTGTCTATGGTTCCCAGAACTTCTCCGAAGCTTTTCTGGATATTCTGGACTTCCGTCTGTACCAGAATTTCTTCTTTCATAAGGGCGTTGTATTTTTCCTGAATATAATTTGCGCCTACAACAAGCGGTTTGATCTTTTCCGTCAAATCCTCCGTTACAGCGTCCTGCGCAACGTACGGTTCTTCTTTTTTCTTAAATAACATGTGCGTTCTTTCCCTTCTCCTTAATCAAATGCAAAACCCGACATCGTCTGGTTGACATGCTGCGTATTGAAATGCTCGCCCAAGCCGATCAATCCCGCATGGCTTCCCAGCGACGACATATCCTTCAGATACTGCTCCTCGCATTTCTCCTGCTGGAACAGCAGATGACGGAAAATGCAGTTGACGGAAAACATCCCCTGCACGTTCTTAAAATCCGAACGGATCTGCCGCAGCGTTTCCTGAATTATGGAATCAATATCTTTTAACTCCATAACCGTAATGATGTCCATGGGATTGACCTTTTTATAGCAGGTGTAACCGCCGTTTTCGATCGAATCCTTTAAAGAAAGCAGATAAACCTCGTCTCCGATGATCCTCCCCAGAGGATTTCTGATGGTCTGCTCCGCTTTCGCCTTTCCCGAAAGTCCCAGTTCTCTGGCGTAAACCTCCTGTACCGGCTGGGAATCCAGCTCATAAAGAGCGAAGATTTCCGGATCGACTTTGGTTGCAACGTGACGCGAGCTGTCCGGATGCGTGTCGTAAAGATTTTCCTTGTAGGCTTTGATCTTCCCGCTGTTGTTTTTCAGCAGCAGGTAAACGCAGGCGTCATGGTAAACGCTTCCGTTGATCGCAACGGTATCTTCCCATGCGGTGCCGCCGACCAGTGAAATGCCCTTCGGCTGCAGCGCGATATTGAATGTTGTTACCAGCTCCGCATCGTTTCCGGTCGTAAAATCTACGCAGACGGTATTGTCTTTTCCTCCCCCGATCTTTGCTACATCTGCTTTTAACTTTTCAATGCTGGCAAGCGGCATTTCTCCGACCTGCCCGATCATCCCCGCTACTGCCTGAGCGCCTTCGTAGCCGATGACCAGAAGACCGTTTTCATAAACGCCGTCTCCCGCATAGCTCTGTCCCACGCAGCCGATGGAAACGGCGTTCGGAAACGCGTCCCTAATCTCCAATGCCGCCCACTCGATACATTTTTGATCCGCAAGAAAAATAATCGCCGACGGATCCGATAGTGATTTGATTGCCTCTGATGTCTTCCCTTCTTTGCTGTAACCATAGGTTTGCTTCATCTGCTTGCCCATCCCCTTCTTTTATTTTCAATTCGTCCCCAATGTCATTATTATACACATTACTGCATCAAAGCACAATCAAATTCCGCGTTTTTCAGGCAGTTTTTTCAATTATTTTCTTGCTTTTGGACCTTTTTTTCACTATTATGGAAACGAACGGAAATCGCAGATCGGGGAGGTACTTCAATGGCACTGGACGGAATCGTAATTTCAAATCTGGTATATGAACTGAATCATACCATTTTAGACGCAAAAATCAGCAAGATCGCGCAGCCGGAGGACGACGAGCTGCTGCTGACCTTCAAAAGCGGCAAAGGACAGTACCGTCTTCTGCTTTCCGCAAGCGCTTCGCTGCCATTTGTCTATCTTACGCAGGAAAACAAAACGGCTCCGCTGACGGCTCCAACCTTCTGCATGGTACTGCGGAAGCACATTGCCAACGGACGGCTGGTTAAAATTTTCCAGCCGGACATGGAGCGGATCATCCGTTTCGAATTTGAGCATCTGGATGAATTGGGCGATCTCTGCAAAAAATCGCTCATCGTTGAGTTGATGGGCAAACATTCCAACATCATTTTCTGCAAAGAAGACGGCACGATCATCGACAGCATCAAACATGTTCCCTGTTCGATGAGCTCCGTCCGCGAGGTGCTGCCCGGCAGGGATTATTTCATACCCGCTACGCAGGAGAAAAAGAAAAATCCGCTGGAAACCGATACCGAAACCTTTCTTTCGGTTCTGCGGGGAAAACCCTGTTCCGTTACAAAAGCCATTTATTCCTCTTTTGTAGGGATCAGTCCGCTGATCGCAAGCGAAATCGCGTTTCGCTCGGGCATGGACGGCGATCTTCCGGTCGCCTCCTATACGGATGAAGAGCTTTGCCGGCTTGCCGGTCAATTTCAGCGGCTGATGGAGGATATCCGCTTGGGACAATATACGCCTGTGATCATCCGAAACGGACGCGAGCCGATTGAATTTTCCAGCGTCCGGCTGCAGCAGTATGCGGATTATCAGACCAATTCCTATGACTCCGTTTCCAAAGTTCTGGAGGTTTATTACGCGGAGCGGAATGCCTATGTCCGGATCCGCCAGAAATCAACGGAGCTCCGCCGGATCACAGCGACCGCTTTGGAACGCTGCCAGAAAAAGTTCCAGCTTCAACAAAAACAATTTACCGATGCGCAGAAAAGGGAGAAATACCGCATTTACGGCGAACTGCTCCAGACCTACGGCTACGGACTTCCCGAAGGAACGAAGGAGCTGACGGCGGAAAATTATTACGACAACAACCGGCCGATCCGGATTCCGCTCGATCCCCGTCTGACTCCTTTGGAAAATGCGCAGAAATATTTTGACCGGTATGGAAAATTAAAACGGACATCCGAGGCCGTCAGCGAGCTTTTAACGGAAACCCGTCATGAAATCGAGCATCTGGAATCCATACAAAACGCTTTGGATATTGCGCTGACCGCAGACGATCTTGTGCAGATACGGGAGGAGCTGGTCGAATACGGATTTATCCGGAAGGGAAAAGGCGGCAGGACGCCGCGCGTGAAAAGCAAGCCTTTCCACTACCGTTCTTCGGACGGCTACGACATCTACGTGGGGAAAAACAACTATCAGAACGAAGAAATTACGTTTAAGCTTGCCACCGGAAACGACTGGTGGTTTCATGCCAAAGGGATTCCGGGTTCCCATGTGGTGGTAAAATCCAACAACGAAGAGCTTCCCGACCGCGTGTTTGAAGAAGCCGGACGTCTTGCCGGCTACTATTCCAAAGGCCGGAACAGCGACAAACTGGAAATTGACTATCTGCAGAAAAAGAATGTCAAAAAACCGAAAAAAAGCGCGCCCGGATTCGTCGTTTACTATACGAACTATTCGCTTACCATCCATCCGGATATTACCGGTATCGAACAGATCGAAGAATAAAAAATGTGCAAAGACGCAAGATGAGACGCCGTACAGCGGATTTCGCTGTACGGCGTCCCTCTTTTGGCAGCTACTGCTTTCCTGCCATCTGCTTCTCTTGTGCTTCGATCATCTTCTTGACCATATAGCCTCCGACAGAACCGTTCTGTTTCGAGGTCAGGTCGCCATTGTAGCCGTTCTTTAACGGAACGCCGATTTCGTTTGCTACTTCAAACTTAAAACGATCCATTACGCTTTTGGTACTTTTATTGCTCATGTCAATTTCCTCCTTTGGTAACTGTGTAACTTTTGGTTACGGTCTTATTCTGCCCAGAGCCGGAATTGCTATGCTGGTAACTATAGGCGTGAAAGGCAAAGACTCCCACATCCCAAAGAAAGCGGCAATTAACAAATATTCAAAATATTAAATCAATATTTAATTTTATCCTGTTTTAATTTTTATAAATTCATCTTGTGGAAGCGGTTTTCCATAAAGCGTTCCATCTCGAGCCGAAGCGATTCATGCTCCGCCTCCTCCAGCCTCGGATCGGCGTTTAAAATTTCTCCCGCCTCCTGCGCGGCTTCTTTTAAAACGTTTGCATCCTGATAAATATCCGCCAGCGTAAACGCCAGTTCTCCGCTTTGGCGGATGCCGAAGAAATCTCCGGGACCGCGCAGCTTTAGATCCTCGCTGGCTATGTAAAATCCGTCGTTGGAATGATTCAGGATCTCCAGACGTTTCTGCGCCGTTTTCGTTTGGGAGGTATTGATCATGATGCAGTAGGACTGCGCCGTTCCGCGCCCGACGCGCCCTCTGAGCTGGTGAAGCTGCGCAAGTCCGAAGCGGTCGGCGTTTTCGATCATCATGACCGTTGCATTCGGGACGTTGACGCCGACTTCCACGACCGTAGTCGAAACCAGCACCTGAAGCTCGTTTCTGCTAAACTTTTCCATGATTTCGTTCTTTATTGCGCTTTTCATTTTTCCATGTAAAACTCCGACGGAAACCGCGCCGCCGAATACCTGCCGCAGCTTTTGGGCATAGTCGGCTACGTTTTCGCCCTCCGCATTTTCGGATGCCTCCACCAACGGGCAGATCACATACGCCTGATGCCCCATATCCGTCTGTTTTTTGATAAAGGAATAGGCTTTTTCCCGAGCGTTTGTTCCTACCAC